>DATGPD010000251.1:0-2670 GCA_035305285.1 Planctomycetota bacterium | reverse complement strand
GGCAGCTCGTCGTCTATCCGATCGTGCGCCTGCCGGAACGCGACGTCGGCGCGTGGCTGCGCCGACTCACCGCGTTCGGCGCGGCGGTGTGCGCGGCGTTCGGCTTGCAGGGCGGTCCGTCCCCCGACGGGACCGGCGTCTTCGTCGGCGGGCGCAAGATCGCGTCGATCGGCGTCGCGCTCCGGCGCTGGGTCAACCTGCACGGCATCGCGATCAACGTCGACGTCGACCTGACGCCGTTCTTCGCGGTCCGGCCGTGCGGCCTTGCGCCCGAGGTGATGAGCGACCTCAGTCGGGCCGCGGGTCGCAAGGTCACCATGGACGAGGCGCGCGCCGCCGCGCGTGCGAGTCTGCCGGAACTCGGGCTCGCCGACCGGACGCGAGCGGCGAGCGCGCCGCCGCGCTAACGTGCGCGCATGGTCGGCACCATCGAGCTGGACCCGACCGGCCAGCATCTCTTGATCCGGTTTCCGTACCGGGAGGACCTGATCGAGGTCGTCCGCGGGCTTCCGGACCGGCGCTGGGACCCGGGGAACAAGGTGTGGATGGTGCCGGCGGGCCACGTCGACACGGTGGTCACGACGCTGATCGGCAGAGGATTCACCATGGACTCTGGCGTCAGCGCGATGTTCGCGGGCACCGTGCCGAAGCCGGCGACGCCGAGTGCCGACTCGCGGCCGGCAAGCGTGACCCGCCCGCGCAAGGGCGGGCGGCGCGGCTTCCGGGGCAAGGCACGCGGCGCCGAAGAGTGACGCGATGGCCGCGCGGATCGAGCTGAGCGGTCACGGGCGGGAACTGCTGATCCGCTTCGACTACGACAAGCAGCTGGTCGAAGCGGTCCGCCAGCTCCCCGACCGCCGATTCGACCCGCGCGCGCGGCTGTGGATGGTGCCGGCGAAGCACGTCGACATCGTGGTCGGCGCACTCCTGCCGCGCGGCTTCACGCTCGCTCCGGAAGTGCGCCAGCTGACCCGCGTCGCCGAGGCCTTCCTGCCGTTCGTCGGCGGCAGCGAGCCACCTCCGGCCGAGAGCCGCGTCAACGTGCCGTGCGCGCCGACGGCGCTGACCGTCGGCGGCCTCAACCTGCGCGTGCGCGACGCCCTGCGCGGCGCCTTCCCCGACCTCGTGTGGGTGGTCGGCGAGGTGCTCGATTTCGACAAGTCCGCCGGCCGCCGGCACCGGTTCTTCAGCCTGGTCGAGAAAGTCCCGGGCGAAGCGCGCGTGCACGCGCAGGTCGAGGCGGCACTGTTCGAGAGCAAGGCCGAGGAACTGGCGCACAAGCTGGCTGCGGCGGAGCCGCCGCTCGCGCTGCGCGACGGGCTCGAGATCCGCGTGCTCGGGCGCGTCGACCTCTATCCGCAGTCGGGGCGCTTCCAGCTCGTGATCGAGGACATCGATCCGGCGCACACGCTCGGCAAGCTGCTGCTGTCGCGCGACCAGGTCCTGCGCGAGCTGCGCGCCGCGGGGCTCGCCGAGCGCAACGCGTCGCTCCCGCTGCCGCGCCCGGCGCTGCGCATCGCGGTGCTGGCGAGCGAGACCTCGGACGGCTGGCACGACTTCACCCGCCACCTCGCCGCGGCGCCGTTCGCGTTCGAGGTGACCCTGTTCCCGGTGCGCGTGCAGGGCGCCGCGCTGCGCGCCTCGATGCTCACCGGCCTCGACTGGTTCGCGCGCCACGCCGCGGCGCACGACGTGCTGTGCATCCTGCGCGGCGGCGGTTCGCGCACCGACCTGAGCGGCTTCGACGACCGCGAGGTCGCCTGGGCAGTCGCCAGACACCCGTTGAAGGTGCTGGTCGGCGTCGGCCACGAGCGCGACCGCTCGGTGCTCGACCACATCGCGGTGTCGTTCAAGACGCCGACCGCGGTCGCCGCCTTCCTGGTCGACGAGGCGGATGCCGAGTGGCAGCGCCTGCACGCGCGCGGTGCGGCTCTGGCCGAACGCGCCACCGACCTGCTCGCGGACCGCGCCGCGCGGCTGCACGACCGCGGTCGGAGGCTGGCCGGCGCGCTCGTCGGCCGCCTGCTGGCGCAGCGCCACGCCTTCGACCTCGCCGCGCAGCGTCTGCGCCACGCCGCGCTGACCGAGCGGATCGGCGGCGAGCGCCATCGCCTCGTGCTGGACGCGCAGCGCCTGCGGCACGGCACGACGGCGCGCATCGCGCGCGCCGCGAGTGTCCTCGGCGCGGCGCGGGTGCGGGCGTGCGCCGCCGGGGCGCAGGCGGTCGAGCGCGCGCGCGGCCGGCTCGCCGCGCACGAAGTCCGCTGCCGCCTGCTCGACCCGCGCGCGATCCTGCAGCGCGGCTACGCGATGGTCCGGCGCGTCGCCGACGGCAAGCTGGCGGTCGACGCGGCCGCGATCCCGCCCGGCGAGGTGCTCGACCTCGAATTCCGCGACGGGATCGTGCGGGCGACCGCGGAGGAGGCGACAATCCGCGGCCCCGCGCGCCCATGACCAAAGGCGAAGGCAAGTCGGACGAGCTGAGCTACGCCGCGGCGAGCCGCGAGCTCGACGCGATCCTCGACGCCATCGAGGCCGGCACCACGGACATCGACGCGCTGGCCGAGAAGGTCGAGCGGGCGGCGGCCCTGATCAAGCTGTGCCGCGACAAGCTCGCCGGCACCGAGCTGCGCGTGAAGAAGGTCGTCGACGAACTCGCTGCGACGCTCG
>DATGPD010000250.1:0-2447 GCA_035305285.1 Planctomycetota bacterium | reverse complement strand
ACGGTGTTCACCTTTACGCTCTCGAAGCCGGCCGCGAGCGCGGCGTCGATGCCGGCGAGCACGCGGCCGAGGTCGTCGCGGCGGGTGAGGGCGGCGAACCGATCCGGCCGCAGGGTGTCGAGGCTCACCGTGACCCGGCGCAGCCCGGCCGCGCGCAGGTCGCGCGCGTGCCGGTCCAGCAGCACGCCGTTGGTCGTCATCGCGAGGTCGGTGAGCGCGGGGTTCGCCGCGAGCATGCGCACCAGCACCTCGAGGTCGGCGCGGACGAGCGGCTCCCCGCCGGTGATCCGGACCGAGTCGACGCCGAGCCCGGTGAGCACGCCGACCAGGCGCGCGGTCTCCTCGAAGTCGAGGATGTCGCGCCGCGGCAGCCATACGTAGTGCTCCTCGGGCATGCAGTAGGCGCAGCGCAGGTTGCAGCGGTCGGTCACCGACACGCGCAGGTCGCGCAGCGGGCGGTCGTGGGCGTCGCGGAGCACGGGGGCGGGGGACTATAGCGGGCCCTACCGGGGGTGTGGGCCGGCAGACGTGCCTGCCGGCCGGCGCCCCGTGCGGTGCGCCGGGTGCGTAGTTTCTCGACTCGACGCGCAACCGGCCGCCCCCGCGTCGCACACTTGCCGCGCGGTGACCCTCTTCGATCCCGCTCCGCCGCCCGTCGACGCCGACCCCGAGCCGGCGCGCTTCGTCCGCGTGGCACTGAAGCTCCCGGTCGAAACCGAGTTCACCTACGCGGTCCCGCCCGGGATGCGCCTGCGCACCGGCAACCGCGTGCTCGTCCCGTTCCGCAACAAGGTCATGCCCGGCGTCGTCGTCGCCGAGGATGCCGATCCGGGCGACGTGCCGCGCGCGCGCATCCGGCCGGTGCACGACGTGCTCGACGCGGACCTGCTCCTGCCGCCGGGCGTGCTCGAACTCGCGCGCCGGATCGCCCGGGAATACGGCTGCTCCCTCGGTGAGGCGCTGGACGCCGCGTTGCCCGCGGCGGTGAAGCGCCACGGCGTGCGCCGCGTGCCGCATCTGGAGCTGGCGATCCCGCCGGCCCGGGCCGCCGAGCTGGTTCAGGAGCTGGAGGAGAAGCACGGCGCGCGCGCGCGCGTGCTGCGCGCGGTGCTGGAGTACGGGGCCCCGATCCAGGTGGTGCAGGTCGAGCGGCGGACCAAGACCTCGGCGAGCCCGTGGAAAACGCTGTGCCGGCAGGGCGTGCTCCGCCGCGTGCTCCTGGAGGAAGAGCACGAACCGTTCGTGCCGAGCCAGTTCACCGCCGAGCGCCACGCACTCAATCCGCGCCAGCAGGCCGCGGTCGACGCCGCCGTCGGCGCGGTGCGCGCGCGCGAGCACGTGGTGTTCCTGCTGCACGGCGTCACCGGCAGCGGCAAGACCGAGGTCTACCTGCGCATCCTGGAGGAGGTGCGCGCGCTCGGGCGCAGCGCGATCGTGCTCGTGCCGGAGATCGCGCTCACGCCGCAGACCGTCGGCCGGTTCGCGTCGCGCTTCCCCGACGTCGCGGTGCTGCACTCCGGGTTGACCGCGGCCGAGCGCGGCGAGCAGTGGCGGCGGTTGATGGCCGGCCAGGCGAGCATCGCGATCGGTGCGCGCTCAGCGCTGTTCGCCCCGGTCCGCCGGCTCGGGCTGATCGTGGTCGACGAGGAGCACGAGTCTTCGTTCAAGCAGGACAGCACGCCGCGCTACCACGCGCGGGAGATGGCGGTCGCGCGCGGTGAGATCGAGGGTGCGGTCGTCGTGCTGGGTTCGGCCACCCCGAGCCTGGAGAGCTACGGCCGCGCGCGGCGCGGCGTGTACCGGCTGCTGGAATTGCCCGAGCGCGCCGGTGCCGGCCGGCTGCCGCGCATCGTGGTCGAGGACCTGCGCAAGGAGCCGAAGACCTCGTTCGCCCGCGGCGTGATGCTGTCGCGCACGCTGCGCGTGATGATCGAGGAACGTCTCGCGGCGCGCGACCAGGTGATCCTGTTCCTCAACCGGCGGGGATACTCGCCGGTGCTGCTGTGCGGCAAGTGCGGCGAGCCGGTGAAGTGCGGGCACTGCGACATCAGCATGACCCTGCACCGCCGCCTCGGCCGGCTGGTGTGCCACTACTGCAACGAGGAGCGGCGCGTGCCGTTGCAGTGCCCGGTGTGCGACCACGGACCGCTGCACGACCTCGGCGTCGGCACCGAGCGGGTCGAGGAGGCGGTGAAGGCGCTGTTCCCGCAGGCGATCGTGCAGCGCATGGACGCCGACACGATGGGCCGACGCGGCGCACACGAGCGCGTGCTCGAGGCGTTCCGCAAGCGGCAGATCGACATCCTGGTCGGCACTCAGATGCTGGCCAAGGGGCTCGACTTCCCCGACGTGACCCTGGTCGGCGTCGTGTCAGCGGACACCGGCCTCCTGCATCCGGACTTCCGCGCCGCCGAGCGCACGTTCCACCTGCTCTACCAGGTGGCCGG
>DATGPD010000249.1:0-3318 GCA_035305285.1 Planctomycetota bacterium | reverse complement strand
AGAAGGTCGCGTTGCCGCACGGCTTCCTCGATGCGCGCGACGACGACACGCCGTTCGCGGAGATCGAGGACGAGAGCGCGCTCAGCGGCGGGTGACGGGCCGACACCGGTCCGGCCCGGGCACGTGGTGGACCCCTGCGAGGGTTCGAGCACCCGCGCCATCACCCGTTGCTCTGCGCCGTTCACGCGCGCAGTTGCGCACGTGACGCGAACCACATCCGACCCGACCGGCACCGCGTCGAGCGCCCGCCCCACTCCGATCCCGGCATCGCAGCTCGCTGCCCTCGCTGCGCTCGATCCGCAGCCCTCTGTCGTGCACCAGACCGTGGCAGCGCGCGCGGCGTGACGAGGTCGTCCATCTCGTCTCTCCGCCCGCGCAGCACCACTGCGCGTGTCGCGTCATCGAGCCGCGCGCGCTCGGACACGCACCACGACAGTCCATCGCGGCTCACTACTGGCTTGCGCGTGCGCCGCGAGCAACGCAGCGAAGACTCGATCGACGCGACTGCGCGCGTCGCGTCAGCACCGGCTCACCCGCTCGCCACACCCTCGGTCCCCCCGTCCGGCGCAACGACCCGGGCCAGCCGGGTTCCCCACTCGTGCAGCGCCGTGCCGAGGACCCGCCAGGTCACCTCGTCGAGGTGTCCGCTGTCGTGCAGGATCTCGAGCGTCTCGGCGACCGCGGCGAGCATCGCCTCGCCGAGCGCGGCGTCGATCTGCGCATCCGACCACGCCCCGCGGCGCAGCACCGCGAGCTGCATCTGCTCGGCGACGATCCGGCCGAGGCAGGTCGCGACGTCGCCATCGTCCAGCTCCGCGAACCGCCCCTGCCCCTCGCCCGCCGGCAACCCGAGCAGCGCCCGCGTGTGCACACGCGCCCGCTCGCGCAGCACGCGCAGCGCCGCAGCCTCCGGCGCCGTCAGCTCCACGGAGTCCCTCCCCGCTGCCGCGCGCGTCGGAGCGCGGCGGTGGAGCGGCGCCGCGTCGGGTTGCTGGTGCGGCGGGAACCCACCGGGCCCGCCGATGCCGCGCAACTCGCTCTCGCCCACCGCGACCTCCTGAAGGGCGCCCCGAGCCAGTGCCGGCCGTGGCACCGGCGCCAGGCCCGCGTCCGCTGCCGTGCGCCTCCGGCGGCGACGGGACAGTCTCCGGTCGCGGGGCGTCGAACTTGAGCGCGAACGCCGATTCCTTCCGGTCCTGCGGGCCACGCGCGTCGCAAACCCTTGCGCCCGCGGGCGTGTGCGCGACGATGCCGCCCCGCATGGCACCGCGCGGCCGCCACCGTCTGCTCACGGCCTCGGTCGCGACCGCGGCGGCCCTCGCGCTCGCCGGACTCGCCTTGGAGCTGTGGCTGCGCTGCCGCGAACCCGCGATGCCGATGCGCTGGGGCTGGAAGGACCCCTACGCGATGGCCGGGAAGCGGCCCGCGCACGAACTCAACCAGCTCGGCTACCGCGGCCGCGCGATCGAGTACTCCGACGACGACCTCGTCGTGCTCCTGGTCGGCGACTCGCAGGTCGAGGCCGACGCCTGCGCGTTCGACGAGATGCCCGAGCGCCGGCTCGAAGCGCACCTCCGCGCGCGCCTCGGCCGACCGGTCGCGGTCTTTTCCGCCGGCGCCCTCGGCTACGGCACCGACCAGCAGGCGCTCGCGCTCGAGGAGTACTTCGCGCGCTTCCGCGCCGACGCGGTGGTCGTGTGGCTCACCCCCGGCAACGACCCGCGCGAGGTCATGCTGCCGGTGGCGCCGATCCCCAAGCCCACGTTCTGGCTCGAAGGCGACACGCTGTGCGGCCCGACCGCGCGCATCGGCGACCCGGTGCCGCGCGGTTCGCGCGCCTGGCAGTGGCTGCGCGACCGCCTGCGCGGTCCCCTCGAAGAGCACTGGCATCGCCACGTGCTGCCGCCGACCAACCCGCCGCTGCCGCTCGACGACCAGCCGGTCCGGCGCGACTGGGGGATCGTGTCGCTGACCGGCGACGACTTCCGCACCGAGTTCCTGCACGCGCTCGTCCAGCTCGACCCGCCGAGCCCGCGGGCGCGCTGGGTGATGCGCCTCATCGCCGCGCTCCTGCAACGCATGGCCGCGGCGACGCGGGCGCAGGGCGGTGTGCTCCTCGCGCTCGCCGACGACCGCCCCGACTTCCCGCTGCCCGACGGCCTGTACGAGGCGGAGCAGGGCGGCCGGCGCTGGCGCGTGCGCCTCTCCCGCCGCGCCTACGAGGAGAACCTCGCCGCGATGACCGCCGGCGTCGACCTCGTGCGCATCCCGGTCACGGTGCGGCCGTTCGTCGCCGGCGAGAACGACCCGCACCTCAATGCGCACGCGGTCGACCAGGTGATGGCGGCGCTCGCCGAGCGGCTCGGCGAGCGTCTGCACCGCTGAGCCGTCGGCGCGCTCACTGCTGGCAGGACACCGTACTCGGCAGGCTCTCGACCGGCAGCGGGGGGGCGACCACCGCGCCGGTCGAGGCGTCGACGAGCAGGAGCTGCGGCGTGGGGTGCGTGGCGTCCTCGATCACCGTGACGAGCACGCGGGAGCCGTCCGCCGTCGGCGCGGAACCGGCCGGCCCCGCCCCGGCGGCGAACGGCACCGGGTCGAGCTGGTAGCGGTTCGCTAGCGTGTTGCGCGTGGCGCTGCGCCGGTCGACGTCGAACCGCAGCAGCTCGCCCGTGCCGCCCAGGTCGGTCTGCGCGAGCCAGAGGTTGCGGCCGAGGAAGTCCATCTCGATCTCGGCCTGGCCCATGCCGTTCGTCGCGATCGCCGTGACCTCCACCTCGGAGATCGCGTCGACCACCTTCAGCGAGCTGCCGTTGGTGAAGCCGTTGACGAACGGCCCGGGACGGAAGCCGAACTCGAGCACGTACACAAACTGTCCGTCGCGCGACACGCGCACCGAATGGTGTGTCGCGAGGCTGCCGAGCAGGGTGACCACGCCAGACAGCGTGATCGGGATGCTGCGGTGCGGGTTGCCCGAGGCCTGCAGGTCGATCACCCCGAGCGTCCCGTTGCCCGGGAAGGTCGCGTTCTCGCCGTAGGCGACGAACAGCTTGCTGCCGTCCGGCGTGATCGCGACGTCCATCGGCCCGGTGAAGATGGTCGTCGGGCTGCCGGTGATCGGCGTCGGGATCTTCTGCAGGACGGTGTGGTAGGTCGGGCTCGCCGGGTCGGTGTCGATCACGTCCACGCCGTCGTGCACCGGCACGTAGAGGCGCTTGCCGTCCGGCGCGAACTCGCCGCGGTAGCGCACGCCGCCGGTGTTCGCGATCGACGTGACGTGCACCGCCGGCTGCACCGAGATGTCGTAGACCTCGACGC
>DATGPD010000248.1:0-4856 GCA_035305285.1 Planctomycetota bacterium | reverse complement strand
AGGCGCTCGATCCCGTGTTCGCGCCGCTCGGCTTCGACTGGCGGATCAACGTCGGCCTGGTCGGGTCGTTCGCCGCGCGCGAGCTGATGGTCTCCACGCTCGCCCAGGTCTACGCGGTCGCCGACGAGGACGACGACGAAGAAGCGACCGCGCGCGGCCTCACCGCGGTCCTGCGCCGCCCCGACCCGGCCACCGGCGAGCCGCCGCTGCCGGTGCCCGCGGCGTTCGCGCTCATGGCGTTCATGATGTACGCGCTGCAGTGCCTGTCGACCGTGGCCGCGGTGAAGCGCGAGACCGGCGGCTGGCGCTGGCCGCTGTTCATGATGGGATACATGTTCGTGCTCGCCTGGGCCGCGGGCTTCGCGGTGTACCACCTCGCGGCGTGAACGCCGCGCGCACTCGACGAGGGCGCGCCGGCGCGTCTACCAGCGGTACAGCGCGGCGCCCCAGGTGAACCCGCTGCCGAACGCCGCCGAACAGACCAGCATCCCCGGTCGCAGCCGGCCGTCGGACTTCGCGACCGACAGGCCGATCGGAATCGTCGCGGCGGTCGTGTTCGCGTAGTCCTCGATCGTGCTGACCACCCTGGCGTGGTCCACCCCGAGGTCGTCGGCGACCCGTTCGTTGATCCGCCGGTTGGCCTGGTGCAGCACGAACAGGTCGACGTCGTCGACCGTCACTCCGTGACGCGCCAGGATCTCGCGGGTGACCTCGGGCATGCGCTGCACGGCGTGGGTGAACACGGTGCGGCCGTTCATGCGCGGGAACACCTCGGCGGTCCCCGTCAGCTCGGGCGGGTTCCACACGCGCTGCGCGGTTCCGGGCGCGGGCCAGACCAGTTCCTCGGCGTAGCGGCCGTCCGCGTGCAAAACGCTGCCGAGGATGAACGACTCGCGCGAGCGGCTGCCGGCGTCCTCCACCTCGGTCGCGCGCACGACGACCGCGCCGGCGCCGTCGCCGAACAGGACGCTCATCTCGCGCCCGCGCGTGCTGATGTCCATGCACTTCGAGTGCACTTCGGCGCCGACCAGCAACACGCAGTCCGCCTCGCCCGCGCGGACGTAGAGGTCGGCGATCGACAGCCCGTACACGAAGCCCGCGCACTGCTGGCGGATGTCGAGCGCGGGGATGCCGGGCCGGCCGAGCTTCGCCTGGAGGTAGCAGGCCGATCCCGGGAACGCGCGGTCCGGACTCAGGGTCGCGAACACGATCATGTCGACCGCCGACGCGTCGAGTCCGGCGTCGGCGAGGGCGCGCTGCGCCGCGACGAGACCGAGGTCGGAGGTCGCGGTCGGGCTGTCCTCCTCCACCCAGCGCCGGGCGCGGATGCCGCTGCGCTGGCGGATCCAGGCGTCCGAGGTGTCCATCCACTGCGTGAGGTCGTCGTTGGTCACCACGCGCTCGGGCACGTGGTGGCCGACACCGACGATGCGCGCGCGTCGAGTCGCCATGGAGTTCGGGCGAAGCCTACCGCACCCGCGGGCGCCGCGGTCGGAGGCGCGGTCTCAGCATCCTTCGTGCCGCCCCACCGCTCAGGGCGGCCCCTGCCCCCGGGGAACGAGCGACGCCTGCCACCGCGAGCGCGACGATGGACGTGCCGCGCTTCCTCCCCCTAGACCCAGCAGAACGCCGAGGCGAAGGCCTGGTCGCCGCCGACCAGCCAGAGCGCCCCGCCCGTGCCGTCGGGCTGCAGCAGCTCCAGCTGCGTCCCCGGCGGGATCGCGGCACGGAACTCCATCTCGAACGAGGACCGTGGCAGCAGCCCGTCGCGCGCGAGCGCCTCCTCCACCGCGGCCCAGCAGGCCGCGTTGTTGACGTGCCCGCGCAGGTCGAAGTCGGTCGCACGCAGCGGCCACGGGGCGCGCCGTCCCGAAGCGGGCGGGTCGGGGTGGCGCAGCGCATGGTCGGTCCGCCGTCCGGCGCACACCTCCTCGTAGCAGGCGCGGAAGGCGTCCGTGAGCGGCGCCGGCCGCCCGGTGCTCGGGTCGAGGCGGATCCAGAGGGTCAGGGTGTCGACCTTGCTGCCGTGCTCGCCTTCGAGCGTCGTCCGGCGCTCGGCGGCGAACCTGCCCATCGACCAGCAGAAGGTGGTCACCGCCACGCGCTCCAGATAGCGCGGGAAGCGCGCCACCCGCACCAGCGTGCGCCGCACGATCCACGCGGGCTCGTGCAGGCCCGCGGCGCGCACGTCGGCCATCGCGATGTCCTGCAGCCAGCGCGCGACCGCGTCGAGCCGCATGCGGTCGTCGACCGTCACGTCGCTCAACTCGACAGTGCGCTCCTGCACGAACCGTCGGCCGGCGCTCGGGACGGGCGGCAAGGGCTCCGGTGCGGGATGCACGGGCGCGAGCGTCGGGCGGTCGCCGCGGCGGGTCAAGCGCGCGCGATCCGTGACCGAAGGCCACGGGAACGGGTCGTTCGCGGAACGGTGTCCGTCCGGGTGACGCGCCTGCACGGCGTCGCACACGCGGCCCCGCACGGCAGCACGGCGCCGGCGCTCAGTCCTCCGGCCGCTTGGCGGTCAGCACGTGGTAGTAGCAGGTCACGACCAGCGTCACGACACCGCCGACCGACACGACCATCAGGATCAGACCGGCGGTGGTCAGCCCGGGGGGAGGCGCGGCAGCAGCTTGTTCGCCGGCAGCCTGCAGGAACGAACGGAAGATCGAGCCGAGCAAGGGATCGGTTCGCGGGCGCACACGGTGGCGGCCCGACCACCCGGAAACCTGCGACGCGCACGCGCGCGCCGCACCCTTGCTTGCCGGACGGAGCCGGCGAACGCGCAGGATGCTAGGGACATCTCCCACCGTCGCAAGCCCGAGGGATCACCCCCGGGTGTCGCACCGGCTGCACGTCCTCGGGCCGTGCCGCGCCGACCCCGACGACGCACAGGCTCCTCCGCGCGCATCCTCGACCGCCCTACGTCTGCAGGCTGCGGATCGGCGCGACGACGTCCTCGGGGTGCGGTACGCCGCGCACGACGATCTCGGGCTCGCCCTGCCCGGCGGCGCTCGACACCGAGACGCGGCCGATCTTGAGCAGGCGGTCGAGAAAGCTCTGGTCGACCTTCAGCAGGTGCACGTCGGCGTGCCGGACTTCGCGCGTCGTCTTCTGCAACACGCCGCGGCGGAGCAGCGTGCGCTTGTTCGTGACGGTCAGCCTGGTGAAGCGCGTCGCGAGAGCGCGGCCGACCAGCCAGAGGAGGGCGAGCAGGGCGAGCGCGGCGGAGGCGTACGCGTAGGCGTGCTCCGCGCGCGGATACCAGCGGAGGACGCCGTACGCCCCCGCGGCGAGTGCGAGGACGGCGACCAGCGTCGCGAACGGGCGCGCACGGAACGGCGCCGGGTGCGTGACCAGCACCTCGGCCTCGGCGCCGGCGGTCGGGGCGCTCGCGTGCAGGTCGGCCGCCGCGTCGCGTGCCACGGGGCGCGAGCCGACCAGCTTGCCGAGCGGCGTCTCGCACACGAACGGCTTGCCGCACTCGGGGTTGGGGCAGATGACCGTGGCGTCGACCCGGTCGGGGGTGACGTCGGTGGTCGTCTTGCAGTGTGGGCAGCGGTAGGTGAGGGCTTGCATGGCGCTGCGACGCCACCCGCAACCGTCGCGCCGTCCGCGCAGCGTTCCGACGCGCGCACACGTCCGGACGCCGAGTGTCGGATCCGGCACGGGTGCCGGGTACAACCGCGCGCAGCGACGGGCCTTGGCGCACGGCACGGCCCTTGTCTCGGGGCCCGCATGCACGCTCCCGCGAACGCCGGCGACGAGGCCCTCCGGGTCGGCGCGGCACTGCGCCCGTCCTTCTCGCTCGGCGAGGCGGACGTGCTCGCGTTCGTGGCGATCCCGCTCGTGCTCGGCGCGCTGGTCGTGGGCGCCGTCGCCTGGGCCGCGCATCGCCTGCGCGAAGGTGAGCGCGTGGCGAGCCGGGCGATCGGAGCAACCGGCCTGCTCGCCGGCGGCTGGCTCGCGGCCTCGTGGTACGCCGCGCGCAGCGGCGCGCTCGCCCCCCTCGACGCGCGCGAGCGGACGCTCGCGGTCGCGGCACTCGCGGCCGCCGCGCTGGTCCTCGCGCTGCTGGGCTTCGGCCGAAGGCTCGCCGCGGGGCTGCCGCTGACCGCGCTAATCGGCGTGCAGGCCTTCCGCTGGCCGCTCGCGCATGCGCTCGACGGCCTGGCGGCGCGCGGCGTGGCGCCGGGCGCGGCCGGTCTGGTCTATGGGCTCGAAGCCGCGGTCGGGATCAGCGCGCTGGCCGCCGCCGCGGTCGCCCACCGCGCGCGGGCACGCGTGCTCCTTGCACTCTGGAACCTCGCGGCCCTGGCGGTGCTCGCCGCCACCACCGCGGTGACACTCGGAGCCGGGCGGTCGATCCGCTTCGCGGGCGGCGCGCACGGCGGGATGTGGCTCGCGCACGCGCCGTTCGTGTGGCTGCCGGCCGCGATGCTCCCGGTCGCGTTCGCCGGGCACCTCCTGGTGTTCCGCGCGCTGGGCGCGGCGGCACCGGCGGCGCGCGCGGCGCGCGTTCCGGCGCCCGGACCGAAGGCGCTCGTTCCCGGGCCACGCGCCGACCGATCGGCGGCTTGAGGCCTCGTCGGCGCGGCCGTCAGGTTGGCGGCGGGAAGCGGCCTTCGCGCAGGAACGCGACCACGTACGGGACCACGCGCCGCGACAGCACGAGCCCCATGTGGCTGAGCGGCAGCTCGCACACGCCGGCCGCCCCCGGCAAACGCGTCTCGGCGACCGCCACCGTCCCGTCGCTGGAACCTTCGAGCCCGCCGATCAACCGGCCGATCCCCACGGGGCGCGTGCCGACGATCAGGCCGACCGGGTGCTCGACGCGGAAGTCCGCCGGCGCGTCGGGC
>DATGPD010000247.1:0-10360 GCA_035305285.1 Planctomycetota bacterium | reverse complement strand
GGTCGGCGGCGTCGGCAAGGGCTCGTAGAGCATGTTGCGACGCTGCGGGACGTAGCCCGCGTCCTTGATGTGGCGCTCGATCTCGGCGATCGACGCCGGGTGGGTGCAGCCGGCGCTGCTGACCACGTTCTCTTCCAGCATCACCGAGCCGAAGTCGTCGGCGCCCATGCCGAGCCCGACCTGGCAGGTCTTGAGCCCCTGGGTGACGAAGCTCGACTGCAGGTGCGGGACGTTCTGCAGGTAGAGGCGCGAGAACGCCAGCATGCGCAGGTACTCGGCGACCGTCGCCTTCGCCGGGACCTTCACCGCGAGCGCGGTGTGCTCCGGCTGGTAGGTCCACGGGATGAACGCGGTGAACGGCGCGCACTCGTCCTGCAGCTCGCGCACGCGGGTCAGGTGTTCGATCCGGTCGCGGTCGCTCTCCACGTGGCCGAACATCATCGTCGCGGTGCACTTCATCCCGATCGCCGCGGCCTGCCGCGGGACCTCGAGCCACTCGCGCGTGCTCGCCTTCTTCGGCGCGATGACCGCGCGCACCTCGTCGACCAGGATCTCGGCGCCGCCGCCGGGCAGCGAGTCGAGCCCCGCCGCGTGCAGCTCCTCCAGCACCGAGCGCACCGAACGCTTCTCCAGCTTGCCCAGGTGGGTGATCTCCGGCGGGCTCATCCCGTGGATCCACACCTGCGGGTAGCGCCGCTTGATGTCGGCGAACAGTTCGGCGAACCACGCGGTCTTCAGGTGGGGGTGGTGTCCGCCCTGCAGCAGGAGCTGCGTGCCGCCCTGAGCCAGCATCTCCTCGATCTTGCGGTAGATCACTTCGCGCGGCAGCACGTAGGCCTCGGCGTGTCCGGGCGACCGGTAGAAGGCGCAGAAGCCGCAGTCGGTGACGCAGACGTTCGTCGGATTGACGTTGCGGTCGACGATGTAGGTGACGATGTCGCCCGGGTTGATCCGCTGCCGGACCTGGTCGGCGAGCAGGCCGAGCGAAGGCAGGTCGATGCCGCGGTAGAGCGCGAGCCCTTCGGCGGGCGACAGCGCCTCGCCGGCCAGGACGCGCTCGGAGAGGCGGGCGAGCAGGGTCGATTCCTCGGACATGGCGGTTGCAGCGGATCGCTCGCCCGCGGCGGCGCGCGGCGAGGGTGCGGGATGGTAGAGGAAGGGGGCGGTCGTTGCGCGGGACAACCCGGCGCGGAGTGGGGGGCGTGCGCGACGCCGCGCCCGGCTCCGCGACGGGCGCCGCGCACTCCGCGAGCAGGCCCGGGGTGCCGTGCGGCATGGGGGCCCCTGCGTGCGACGCGCACGCTTGAGCGTGCTCGCGGTGCTCGAAGCGTGCGTGAGCGTCTGTCCCGGTCCGGCTCTCAGACGACGGCCGGCTCGAACGCGGGCGGGCGTGCGCTTCGCCGAGGCAGCCGTCACGGTGTGCGAGGCCCCGCACACGGAACCCGGCTCACGCAGTGGCCGGGAGCAGGCTGCCCGGACAAGGACCGCGCTTGCACCCGTGCCTTCGCACGGGCGCGCACGGCGGCTCGGCACCGCGCCGTCTTTCCCTTCCTTCCGCGCTCCAGCGATCCGCCGACCCGCGCGGCCGGACGCCTCTCCTCGGCCGCCTGTCCGCCTACTCCCCGAGCTCCGCGCGCGCCGCCTCGTACGAGTCCGGGTCGTTCACGTTGCGCAGGAACTTCAGCTCGGGGTCGAAGGCGCGCAGCGCGTCCTCGCCGAGCACGAGCACGTCCGGCTCCTCGGCGACCGTGCGGATCGTGTCCACGCCGTCCGCGATCAACGCCTCGACCCGGGGCAGCAGGCTCGTGCGGTAGATCGCACACAACGGTTGCAGGCGACCTCCGGCCTGGGGCACGACCGCTGCGTGCGAGCCCAACTGCGCCGCGAGCCATCCGATCGCACGTTCGGAGAAGAACGGGAAGTCGCAGCCGGTGACCAGCACGGCGTCGCAGCGGCCTTCTTGCAGGCGCAGGGCGTCGCGCAGCGCGTGCATCGGCCCCGCTCCGGGGCGGCTGTCGAACGCGACCTCGCACTCGACCGGCAGGGGCGGCAGCTCCTGCTCCTCGTCGCGCGCGAGCACGATCACGGGGTAGGTGGTCAGCAGCAGGCGCTCGACCATCAGGCCGAGGAGCGTGTTTCCCGCGATCGGCAGGCTCTCCTTGGGCCGTCCCATACGACGGCTGCGGCCACCGGCGAGTACGACCGACCCGAGGAGCATCGGTGGTGTTTTCGAGGGCCCGCGCGGCGGCGACAAGAGAATCTTCGGGACGTCGCAGGCCGCGGTCGGCGTGGACGGCGCGGTCCGCACCGGTCAAGATTCGCTGCACGTGAAGCCAGTCGCCATCGACCACGTCGGTCCCGACCAGCTCCGCATCCGCTTCGAGGACGGGCGCACTTTCGACTACCGCGCCCGCCAGCTGCGTCTCGCCTGCCCCTGTGCGGGCTGCATCGACGAGGGCAATGGCCGGCCGCTGCTCGACCCCGCGACGGTTCCGCCTTGGCTCACCCTGCTCGCCGTCGACCTGGTCGGCCGCTACGCGCTCAGCTTCACCTTCTCCGATGGTCACCACACGGGCATCTACCACTGGAACCTGCTCCGCCGGCTCGGGGAGGAAACGGTCCCGCCGGATTCCGCAAGCCACTCGTGACGCGGTCGGCGCGTCGTGTTTTCCTGGTGGCGGTCCGCCCGGCCGCGCGGCTGCCGGCCGAACCCGATCCACCGTCGCCTTGAATCCAGGTCGCCTGCTCGTCCCCGTTCCGCGCGCGGAGCGCATCGCATGAAGGTCTATCAGGGCGAAGCGGTGTCGAGCGGCGTGGCGCTCGGCCGGGTCGTGCTGCAGGGGTTCGGCGAGCGCGCCGCCGCGCCGCGCATCGCGAGCGATCAGGTCGAGACCGAGCTGAACCGGCTGCGCGCCGCGCTCGAGAAGAGCCGCACGCAGCTCCTCGAGGTGAAGGCCAAGCACGGCAGCGACCTCGGCAGCGCAGAGCTGCGCATCTTCGACACCCACATCGCGTACCTGCAGGACCCGATGTTCATCAACGCGATCGAGAAGCTGGTGATGGGCGAGCGCCTCGGCCTGCGCGCGTCGATCCAGCGGGTGGTCGCGGACTACGAACGGATCCTGCAGCTCGCGGAGAGCGAGAACCTGCGGCAGCGCGCGAGCGACTTCCGCGACGTCGCGACCCGCCTGCTGCGCAACCTCGACGACGACCCGAAGGTCGAGTCCGACCCGCTCCCGACCGGCCGCTACGTGCTCGCGGCGCGGACGCTGTCGACCGCGGACATGTTCAACCTCGACAACGAGCGGGTCGAGGGCATCGTCGCCGAGGAGGGCGGGATCACCTCGCACGCCGCGATCCTCGCCCGCTCGATGGGGATCCCGACGGTCACCGGGATCCGCGACCTGCCCGGCAAGATCCGCGACGGCGACTTCGTGATCGTCGACGGCGGTGCCGGCGAGGTGCGCGTGAACCCCGACGAGCGCACGCGCGCCGAGTACGAGGCGTCGGCCGAGCGGTTCCGTGCGGCGCGCAAGGCGCCGCCCGAGCCGGTCGAGCACGCTACGCGCGACGGCCACCGCATCGTCGTGCTCGCCTCCTGCGGCAACCTCGGCGAGGTCGAGCTGGCGCACAGCTTCGGCATGCAGGGCGTGGGCCTGTACCGCACCGAACTGCTGCTCCTCGCGGAGAAGACCCTGCCGACCGAGGACGCGCTCGCCAAGCACTACCGCCAGGTCGTCGAGCGGCAGGACGGGCTGCCGGTGAACTTCCGCCTGCTCGACGTCAGCACCCGCGTGCAGATCGGCGGCGAGCCGGCGCGCATCGAGCGCAACCCGGCGCTCGGGCTGCGCGGCATCCGCCGCCTGCTGCAGGAGGGCAACCTCCTGCGCCTGCAGCTGCGCGCGATCCTGCGCGCCGGCGCAGGGCGCGACAACGTCGGCGTGCTCGTGCCGTTCGTCACCTCGGTCAGCGACCTGCAGCGCGTGAAGTCCGCGGTCGTCGAGGAGCGCCTCGTGCTGCGCAAGGCCGGCGTCGAGTGCGCCGAACAGTTGCGCGTGGCACCGGTGATC
Source organism: Planctomycetota bacterium (assembly GCA_035305285.1). Lineage (GTDB taxonomy): Bacteria > Planctomycetota > UBA1135 > UBA1135 > UBA2386 > DATGPD01. The sequence continues at coordinate 6,290 of DATGPD010000247.1, read as the reverse complement.
GAGGTGCCGGCCGCGGCATTCGTGCTCGGCTCGTTCCTCAACGAGAGCGAGTTCGTGGTCGTCGCGATCGACGACCTGCAGGCCTACTTGCTCGCCGCCGACCGCGACAGCGCCGACGTGCGCGACTACTACCAGTCGATGCACCCGGCGGTGTTCGAGGTCGTCGCCCGCCTCGCCAAGGAGGCGCGCCGCCGGCGCAAGGACCTCATCCTGTTCGGCGAGACGGCGGCCGACCCGGTGCGCGTCCCGTTCTACGTCGGCGCGGGCATCCGGCACTTCTCGATCGCGCCCGCGCGGGTGACCCAGATGCTGCGCACCCTGCGCCGGTTCTCGTACGCCGAGTGCACGCGGATCGCCGAGGCGGTGCTCGAGGCGCCGCGCGCGATCGACGTGCAGCGCGTGCTCGTCCAGCTCCAGGGGAGCTGAGCCCGCGCCGGACCGGCCGCCCGCGCCACGGGGCTTGCCTTGGTCTCGCCGGAGGCGATCGTCAGGCCTTCGCCATGATCGAGATCACCTCCAGCTACGACGGCGAACTGCGCTGCACCGCGCGGCACGGCCCGTCGGGCAACACCCTGTTCACCGACGCGCCCGCCGACAACCACGGCAAGGGGCAGTCGTTCTCGCCGACCGACCTGGTCGCGACCGCGCTCGCGACCTGCGCGCTCACCACGATGGCGATCGTCGCCGAGCGCGACGGCATCCCGTTGCGCGGGGCCACGGCGCGCGTCGAGAAGCACATGGTGAACGACCCGCGGCGCATCGGCCGCCTGCCGTTGACCATCACGATGCCGCCCGGGCTCACCGCGGAGCAGCGCAAGAAGCTCGAAGCCGCGGCGCGCTCGTGCCCCGTGCACCGGAGCCTGCACCCGTCGGTCGACGCGCCGATCGAGTTCGTCTATCCGGCCGGGTGACCGGCGCGCGCCGGGCGCCCACCTCGCGGCGCCCTTCGCGGACGTCCGCTATCCCGAGCGCCGCGCCGCGGTGAGCTGCGGGCCGCAGCGCGCCACCTGCCGGCTCGCGACCTCGTCAGGGACGGTCTCCCAGCGGTCGTGCAGCCACATCCACTGTTCGGGGTGCTCGCGCACGAAGTCCTCGACCAGCGCGCTCCACGCCCTGGTGAGGCGCACGATCTCCTCGTCGCGCGGCGCGCCGCGGTCCGGCTCGATCGGGTCGTGCACGATCATCTCCAGGCGGTCGCCGACCCGCTTGGCGAACGCGACCACGATCGTTGCGCCGGTCGCGAGCGCGAGGCGCGCCGGGCCGATCGGCGTGTACGCGGGACGACCGAGGAACTCGACGAACACGCCGCCGATCTCGTCGATGTCCTGGTCGGGCACGATGCCGAGCGTCTCGCCCCGCGCGAGGACGCGCGCGATCGCGGTCACGCCCGAGTCGCCGTACAGCGTGGGCACCCCGAACGCGCCGCCGCTGCGCTCCACCAGCCGGTTGAGGCGCGGGTCGGGGATACGCTTGGCGACCGCCACGACCGGCCGGACGCCGTCGATCTGGCAGAGCTGCAGCAGCAGTTCCCAGTTCCCGATGTGCCCGGTCAGGCCGATCATGCCGCCCTCGCGCGCCTGCAGCGCGCGCCACTTGGCGATGCCCGGGCCGGGCAGGAACCGGCTGCGCACGAAGTCGGGGCCGCGGTACGCGGCGGCGAGCGCCTCGGCGGGCAGGTCCGCCATGTTGCGGAACATCAGGCGGAGCACCTCGCGCCGGCGTTCCGGGGTGAGCGCGCTGCCGAACGCCGCGATCAGGTGCTGCTCCGCGAGCCGGCCGTGGAGGCGCGGGGCGAGCCCGCCGACCAGCACGCGGCAGAACGCGCGCAGCACCGGGAACGGCAGGCGCATCAGCACCCAGGCCGCCGCCCAGGCGAGCGCCGCGTAGACCAGCCGGCGCGCGTTGCGTCCGCGCCGCTGCATCCGGGTCAGGAACGACTTGTGCTCCGCGATCCGCTTGCCCACGCGGACGCGAGCGCCGCGATACGTCGGCGCAGTTGACGGTCGAATCTGCTGGGAGCCAGGCACTGGCGCGCGCGAGTATAGCCGCGGTGGAACGCACGCAACGCAGCGTTGCCGCCCGGTGAACCCGCCGCACGGAACGCCGCGAGCAGTCGGCCGAGGTCGGCAGCCTGACCGCGCCGGTCGCTCGCCGACTTCGCGCGCACGCCGTCGAGGTCGACCATGACCACCGCGCCGCTGCGCGGATCGAGCACGAGGTTCTCGAGCTTCATGTCGCGGTTGCGCAGACCGTGCGCGTGCAGCCGCCCGACCGATCGACCGAGCCGCACCGCCGCGGCGATCGCCTCCTCGCGACTCAGGTCGGCGCGCGCGATCCGCTGGGCGAGATCGGGCGCCGGGATGCGCTCGACGCACACCGTGCCCGTGCCGCCCTCCTCGACGAGCGCGAGCGGCGTCGCGCAGTCGACGCCGGCGAACGAGCACCAGTACGCGGCGCGGAACAGGCGGCGCGCCGCGGCGCGCGCGCGGCGCTTGGCGACGATGCCGTCGAGCAGCCACACCGCGCCGCGCCGGCCCTGCTTGACCGGCGCGAGCGCGTCCAGCTCCGCCAGTCGGGCGACCGCCTCGTCGGCGCGCGCGCCGGCCGGCAGGTGGCGGTACACGATCGACCGTCGGCCGCGGCGCTCGACCGAGGTGTGGCGGCAGGCGCGGGTCGCCCGCCGGCCGAACGAGACGAGTGCGCGCCGGCGCAGCCGGCGCCACACCGGCGCGGTCGCCGCGTGCAGCGCGGGCGACGCCCCGTAGCCCGCGAGCAGCGGCGCGGCCGCGGGGTGCTCGGGCCCGCGGTCGAGGTCGAGGAGGAAGAACGCGAGGCCGCGCGCACGGTCGCGCAGCTCCAGCGGCGCGCCGAACCAGGCGCTCGTGAGGTCGATCAGGGTCAGCGCACCGTCCTCGCCGACGAGCACGTTGCCGGCGTGCAGGTCGTGGGCGTGCAGGCCGGCATCGTGCGCGCGCCGCAGCAGGCGACCGAGCGCCCGGGCCTGCTCGGCGGGCAGCGGGCCGCGCGGCAGCGGGACGGCGCCGGGCACGGTGCGCGTCACCAGGAAGCTGCGCGCGCCGCCGTCGTCGCCGGTGCCGAACGCGAGCGGCTCCGCCGCGGGCAGGCCGCGCGCGCGCGCCTGCGCGAGGTTGTCGAACTCGACCCGCGCGCGCGCACCCAGCAGGCGGTCGCGCGCGAGGTCGGTCCAGCGCGCCGCGCGGTAGAGCTTGACGTGCACCGGCAGGTCGCCGATCCGTCCGGCGAGCACGGTCCGGACGGTCGAACGCTTGACGACCTCGAACCCCGGCCAGCGGTCGGGCAGGCCGAGCGCGAGCAGCGGACGCAGACCGGACGCCGACTCGGCGGCGACCGACGCCGTGCATTGCCCCTCGCTCACGGTGATGATGCCGGCGCGGGCGCGGTCGCGCGGTTCGGGCGGCGGTGCTGGCGGCATCCCTTCCATGTGGAAGCTGCACCGATACTACTTCAAGGAGGTGTTGCTCAGCGCCACCCTGAGCTTCGCCGTGCTGTTCGGCGTCGTCGCGGTGTCGCTGATCTACCGCGGCATCGACCGCGCGCAGGGCGGCGACGTCCTCGACGTGCTGACCATCACCGTGCTGTGGGCGGCGGACGCGTTCCCCCACCTGCTCGCGATCGCGCTCCTGTTCGGCACGATCGCGACGTTCGCCCGCGCCGCGGCCGACCGCGAGGTGACCGCGATGCTCGCCGCCGGGCTGAGCCTGCGCGTGCCGATGGCGGCGGCGATGCTGGTCGCGCTCGCGCTGGCCGCCGGCGGCGCGCTGTGCCTGCACTACGTCATCCCGTGGACGCACTACTACAAGTACCGCGTCGTCGCCGAGGTCTTCCGCGAGTTCCTCCTGCACTCGCGCCCGGCCGGTGACCAGATCACGATCAGCGACGTGGTCATGACCTGGGACGAGGAGCGCGGCGAACGTTTCCACGACGCGGTGATGTTCGTGCGCGACGAGGTGTTCCTCGCGGATCAGGCGTGGTTCGAGGTGGACGGCGACATCATCCGGCTGAAGCTGCAGGGCGTGCGCAGCCCGCTGGCCAACGCCTCGGTCGAGGCCCCGACGCTGCAGCAGGACCTGCGCCAGCTCGGCAACCCCGAAGAGCGCCGGGAGGGCGACAAGGACGTGACCAGCGACCGCCTGCTCGCCGAGGTGCACCGCGGCGCGTCGCCCAACCCGAACGGCGCGCGCTACACGGTGCACCGGCGCACGTGCTTCGCCATCCTGCCGTGCCTGCTCGTGCCGATCGGCCTGTGCATCGGGGTCATGGCGCGCGACCGCGGCCGGGCGACCGCGATGGCGTTCGGCCTCGTGCCGCTGGTCTTGTTCTACGCCGCCGACTTCCTCGGCCTGGAGATGGTGCGGTGGTGGGACCACCCGGTGATGAGCGCGCTCGCGGGTTACCTGCCCGCGCTCGTGCTGGTCGTGTGCGGCGTGCCGTTCTGCTGGCGGACGCTGCGGTCATGAGCGCGGAGCGGCGCTGATGCTCGGCCGGATGGACCGCTACCTCGCCGCGGCGGTGCTCGAGGCGTACGTCGCCACCGCGGCGGCGTTCTTCGTCATCACCGTGGTGTTCGACCTGCTGGTCAACCTCGGCGGCTACGCGCGCAGCGCGCAGGACCAGCTCGCGCTCGGCACCTTCGCATTCGCCCGCCTGCTCGCCGAGTACTACGCGTGCTTCGCGCCGGTGCTGTTCCTGAACTACGCGCCCTACGTGACGGTCGTCGCGTGCATGTTCGGGGTCACCAAGCTCACCGCGGCGAACGAGCTGCTGCCGATGCTGTTCTCCGGGCGCAGCATGTACCGCGCGCTCGCGCCGGCGGTCGCGATCGCGGTGCTGTCGGCGGGCGGCATGGCGGCGGTGTGGGAGTTCGGCGGCGGGGTGGTCGACCGCTGGTTCGCGCTGCGCGACGTCGTCGACCGCGCCGACACCGACTCGGCCATCCGCCACGTGCTCGTGCGCAGCGGCGATCGCGGCGAGAAGATCCTGCACTGCGCGCGCTACCAGCCGGCGGACCAGACGATGCGCGGCGTCGTGCTGCTCGATCGCGGGGACGGCAACGGCGGCACGGAAGTGGTGCGCGCGTCGGCGGCGCGCTGGGACGACGGGCGCGCGGTGTGGCAGCTCGAGGACGGCTGGCGGCGCAGCGGGAACCGCGAGGTCCCGATCCGTGAGCTGTCGCTGCCCGGGGTCGTGCCGGACACGGTCTTGCGCCTGGGGCGCAGCACGGTCCCGGAACACGTGCTCCTGCTGTCGTACAGCGAGATCGAACTGCTGCGCGCGCTGCGGCCGGGGCGGCACGATCTCGTACTCGCCTACCACGCGCATTTCGCGACGCCGCTGTCCTGCGTGGTGCTCGTGCTGCTGACGCTGTCGCTCGCGGTGAGCTTCGAGCGTGGCAGCCGCGTGGGCCGCGTGATCGCGGCGTTCTTCGTGTGCGCGGCCTACCTCGTGTTCGACCTGACCTGCCGCAATCTCGGGTTGCGCCAGTTCCTCGACCCGGTCGTGGCGGCGTGGACGCCGGTCATCGTGTTTGGCGCGCTCGGCGTGCTCTCCTACACTGGGATCAAGACCTGATGGCGACGAGCAGCACGAGACCCCGCGTCCCCGGTTGGATCGTCGTCCTCCTGATGCTGCTGTTCATCGCCGGGCTCGGGGTCGCGATCTGGTTCGCCGTGCGCCCGGATCCGACTCTGCCGGTCGCCCCGATCGAGCGCCGCTGAGGCGCCGTCGCCGCGGCGGCCGGTCCCGGCCTTCGCCGCGGCTCCTTCGAGCACGGCGGCACCCTTCGAGCGTCGCGGCCCGCCGGGACCTCCGGCGCACGCCGCCCGGACCACACTTCCGCCGCGCTCGTGCGTGCGGCGTGGCGCGGTGCCGCGCTACACTGCGCCGCCCTTCATGCTGCGCCTTCCGCCGTTCACCTACCACCAGCCGAAGACCGTGGCCGACGCGGTCGCGATCAAGGCCGCGCACGGCAAGGAAGCGGCCTACGTCGCGGGCGGCACCGACCTGTGGCCGAACATGAAGCGCCTCCAGCAGCGCCCGGGGCACGTGGTCGGGCTCGCCGGGATCGAGGCCCTGCACGCGGTTCAGGGCGATCCCGACCGCGGCCTCACGGTCGGCGCCATGGTGACCCTGCGCGCGATCGAACACGACCCGCGCGTCCGGGAGCGCTACCCGGCACTCGCGACCGCCGCGAACCTCGTGTCGACGCCGCTCCTGCGCAACATGGGGACGATCGGCGGCAACCTGCTGCT
>DATGPD010000246.1:0-14279 GCA_035305285.1 Planctomycetota bacterium | reverse complement strand
TTCCCTGCAGCTCCGGACCAAGGCCCGCGTAGTCGACGTCGGAAGGACGTTCTCGGTCGCCGTCGCCGAGCGCGCCGCCAAGGACGAGGAGATCCGCGGGCTCTTGGGGGCGGGGACTGTACGACTGGCGGAGCTGATCCGGACGCGTAGGCGCGACGAAGCTGCGGGCCGCGTGCCGCCACCGCTGGCGATAGGGCGCTTGGCTTCCGTAGAGAACGTCGCCACGCACTTCGGTGTGGCAAGCCCGTCTACGACTGGGTTCGAGAGCTCGACCTGTCCGGCCACAAGACCGGCGCCTGTGGAGGTTCGGGTTGTCCGAGGTGGGAGAGGGGGTGCGGGCCCAGGGTCGGACCGTCGACGACTGCGCCGACACGGGAGGCGTTCGGTGAACACGAATCAACCTCGATCGCTTGCTCAAGCTTACGTCCGACGGTACGGTCGGCATGTACCGGGTCGAGGTCTCCATGAACTACAAGGACCTGCGCAACCTCGAGAAGGACGGCCCGCGGCTCGTCGAGAAGGCCGCGACCGCTGGTACGTACCGGATCCGAACAAGCAAGCGGAGCGAGAAGCTCTCCGGGAGAAGGCGCTGCTCCGCGAGTTTGAGGAATACAGAACCAGCACGCAGCGCAAGCTCAATGTCTTCCGCACCGAGGCGGTGCGCGCGGGTTTCAAAGCGTGCTGGCAAGAGCGCGACTACGGCACGATCGTCAAGGTCGCCGAGAAGCTGCCGGACGCCGTGCTTCAAGAGGATGAGAAGCTCCTCATGTACTACGACAACGCGCTCACGCGCCTGGGAGGCGAGTAATGGCAAGTCGGCTGGTTTTGCTCGTAGGGTCCAATCCTCTTCCGAACTACCTCTCGGCGTGCGCGCTACGGCCAGACCAACGCAAGCAACCGCGTCAGTCCCGAAGGCAAATAGACTGTGTGCGCCTCGATGGCCTGACCATCGGCCTGGGCGGCCGCAATCTCGGCGTCGAGCGCTTGAATGTCCGGATGATCGAGAAAAGCGCGGCGAAGCGCCTCATAGGCGGGGTCGCTGTGATCCAGGGCGGAAGCCCCCTGCCCTCTTTCCCAAGCGTCGATCGCCGCATCAATGTCGGGATCGTCAGGCGGCAATGACTTTGGCATCAGTCAGAATCCGAAGTTGTGCACAGGTGCACTAGTGCACGGTTGCAGCACCTTACCGGTCGCCGAACTTGCGGGCGGCCATTTCACGTTGGAAAAGCTCTTCCACGGCCTTCTTGATGAGCTGGGAGTTGTCGAGATCAAGCCGGGCGCGCAAGATCGCAACTTGCTCCACGGTCTCGCGATCGAAGTAGCCGCCGATGTGCTTAAGCCCTGCCCTGCCCTTGGCGGGTTTTGCTTTTAGGTTGGAGGAAGGTTGCGCGGGTGTCGCTGCGGGTTCCGCTTGGGGAGCCTCTGTCTCGACACCCATATTCTTCAGGAAGGCGGCGGCGTGGAGTGGAGAGAGCGCGTGGAGCAGATAAGGGCAGGTGATCATCGCGACCTCGTCGAAGAACCAGGAAGGGTGAGCTTTCCATCCCAAACGCCCAGCAGCACAGAGCCGATAGCCGTCGAGGCGGTCGGTGTCGGCGTCAGCGCGCGGTTGCAGCCACGTGGCCTCGGCCCAGGCGCGGCGAGCGGCCGCAGTCCCGCAGTGTCGCAGGAAGTACACGCTGCCCGCGGGCGCGCAGCGGCGGGTGGGGCGGCCCTTGTTGGTGGCGAGATCCCAGCCGCTCACGACCTCTGGACGGCCCACGCTGCCGGCGACCAGTGTGGAGCCGGGCGGTGCGTCGAACAGGCGCGCGGGACGCCATCCGTCGTCATCCGGCCCATCGCGCCGACGATTCCTGTCCGAGCGCTGCTCGCGCGGTAGGCCCCGCTGCTCAGCCTTCCAGGATCTTACGGGGTTACTGGCGCGGGGATGCTGGGGCCATGAGCGACCGGTCCCTTGGATGGCCGCTATGCGGGGCGACGCACCAGAGCACCACGGGTTACCCGAGCGGGCGAGTGGTCTGTTGTCGCACCCCACACCACCCCGCCACCGCCACCGCCAACCGCTGCAGTTCCTCCCGCGCCGTCCCCGCCCCGAACAGGCACACGGGCCGCTGCTCCACGACGGACCGCTCCAGCTCCGCGGCTGCCTGCACCATCCCCGCAAGCCCCGGCGCGCTCCCCAGGAACCGCGAGCACACCTCCGCCAGCCGCTCGGCGACCCTCCGTCCCTGCTCGTGCGACGCGGCACGGTTCACCACCAGCCACGGCAGCGCGATGCCGCGCTGGTGGAGGACCTTGCACAGGGCATAGGTATCCGTCGCGGCGGCGGGGTCGGGGGTGGTCACGGCCAGCGCGAGGCGCGCGCGCGCGGCGACTTCGAGCACGGCGGGGCCGATGCCGGCGCCGGTGTCGCACACCACGACGTCCACCCCTCGCGCGGCGCGGGCCACGCCGTCGAGCGCGCGCTGCAGGAAGCCCCGGTCCCCGTCACAGAACCGCGTGCTCCCGCTGCGGCCGAGCACGACCCGCAGGCGGCCGGGGCCGTCGACGACGGCCTCGTGCGGGGCGCACGCGCCCTCGGCGAGGTCCTCGACATCGAAGCGCGAGCCGAGGCGCAGGTGCACGTCGACGTTCCCCAGGCCCGGGTCGAGGTCGACGAGCAGGGTGCGGTGGCCGAGCTGGACGAGCGACAGGGCGAGGTTGACCGCGATCAGCGTCTTGCCGACGCCGCCCTTGCCGCCGGTCACGGCGATCCACGGGGGGGAAGGCTCCGGAGCCGGCGGCCGCGGGGCGAGGAGCGCGCGCGCCTGGCTGCCGGCGACGAGCGCCGCGCCTCCGCCGCCGCGCCGCAGGCCGTCGGCCTGCGCGCCGGGCACCGTGCGCGCCTGCGCGGCGTGTGCGCCGCACGTGCCACCGACGAAGGCGCGCGCCGCTTCCGCATCCAAGGTCTCGCCCCTCACGCCAGCACCGCCTCGGCTTCGGCCTCCTGCATGCGCAGCGCGCTCGCGGCGAGTGCGCCCGCATCCGCGCGCACGAGGTCCGCGGGCACCTCCTGCCCGACGGACACGTGCGCGATGCCGATCCCGTGCTCGATGCACAGCGACAGGGTCTCGCCCGGCACGCGGGTCTCGTCCCACTTCGTGATCACCACCCCATCGATGCCGATCGGCTCGAACGCGGCGAGCACGGCCTCGCCGTCGGCGCGGCGCAGTCCCGCGGGCAGGCACAGCAGGCACGCGGGCCGCGCGGCGTCGAGCGTGCCGCGCACCTGGGCGAGCGCCTCGCGGTCGAACGGGCTGCGTCCGCTCGTGTCGAGGAACACCCGGTCGACGTCCGAGAACCGCTGCAGCGCGCGCTTGACGTCGAGCGGCGTGAACGCGACCTCGAACGGCGCCTGCAGCATGTCGGCGTACGCGCGGAGCTGCTCGACCGCGGCGACGCGGTAGGTGTCGATCGTGACGATCGCGATCGACTCGCCGCGCTCGCGCTGCGCGCGCGCCGCGAGCTTGGCGAGCGTCGTCGTCTTGCCCACCCCCGTGGGCCCGAGCAGCGCGGTCACGCGGAACGCCGGCGTGTTCGTGTCCTCGACCGGGATCAGCGCGCGCAGGATGCGCGCGGCGATGCCGGGCACCGCGGGGTCGCCGGCGCGCGACAGGTTCACGCGCGTCCCGAGCATCGCGTCCTCGATCGCGGCGAGCACGGTCTCGCTCAGTCCGAACGCGAGTGCCTGCTGCGCGAGCGCGGCGAACCCGGGTGTCCACGAGCGCCCGCTGCGCCGCGCCGGTTGCGGCGTGGCCTTGGGCGCGCGCGCGGCGACCACCAGGAAGCCCTTCGGCGTGCGCCGGGTCTCGACGAGCAGGGCACCCTGGCCGCACTCGCGCTCGACGCGCGCCAGGGCTTCGGGAAGCGTCGGGGCCTGGAATCTCTTGAGCAGCATGGCAGGGGGAAGGCTTCAGCGATCGGACGACGACGACTCGGACCTCACGTGGGCACCGCGATGCGCGCGACGGTCTCCACCCGCTTCGCCGGCGCGGTCTCCTGGTAGCTCAGCACCGCGGCGTTGGGGATCGTCCCGGCGACCGCCTCGGCGAGGAACGGACGCAGAGCCGCGCGGGTGATCAGCACCGGGTCGCGCCCGCTCCGCGCGAGCTTGCCGAGCGCGTCCGCGGTGCTGTCGACGAAGCGGGCGAGGAACCCCGGCGGCAGCGCCGACAGGCCCTCGGCCCCGGTCACCGCCTCGGCGAGGCTGCGCTCCAGGGCAGGGTCGATCACCGCGGCGTGCAGCGTGCCGGTGGGGTCGAGGTGCGGCTGCAGGATCGCGCGCGCGAGCCGCGCACGCGCCTTCTCGGCGAGCGCGCGCGGGTCCTTGGTCTCGTGCGCGGCGTCGGCGAGCGCCTCCAGGATCGTCGCGAGGTTGCGGATCGGCACCTTCTCCCTGAGCAGGATCGCGAGCACCTGATGGAGCTGGCCGAGCGAGAGCTGGCCGGGGATCACCTCCTCGACGATCGCGGGGCTGGTCTGCCGCAGGTGCTCGGTGAGCGCCTTCACGTCGTCGCGGCTCAGCAGCTCGTGCGCGATGTTCTTCAGGACCTCGGCGAGGTGGGTGACGAGCACCGACGGCGCGTCGATCACCGTGTAGCCGGCGACCTCGGCGCGATCCTTGTCGGCCTCGCTGATCCACTTGGCCGGCAGGCCGAACGCGGGCTCGACGGTGTCCAGGCCCGCGATCGGCGCGGCCTGGCCGCTCGGGTCCATCGCGAGGTAGTGTCCAGCGCGCAGCTCGCCGGTCGCCACCGGCTGACCGTTGAGCAGGATGCGGTAAGCGTTCGGGTCGAGCTGGATGTTGTCCTTCACCCGGATCGGCGGGATCACGATGCCGACCTCGCTCGCGAACTGCCGGCGCAGCGCGCGGATGTGGTCGAGCAGGCCGCCGTGCCGGCCCGGGTCGACGAGCCCGATCAGGCGGTAGCCGATCTCGATGCTGAGCCGGTCGACGCCGAGCAGCTCCTCGACCGGCGCCTCGGCGTTCTCGGCCGGGGTCGCGGGCGTGGCCGCGTCGGCGGCCTTCTTCGCCTGCAACCGGCCCGCGCCGAGGAACACCGTCCCGGCGAGGAGGAAGAACGCGAAGGTCGGCATCCCCGGCAGCAGGCCGATGCCGCACAGCACGCCCGCGACCGTGCGCATCGCCGCGGGGCGGGCGAGGAGCTGGCCGCCGACCTCGGTGCCGAGCCCGCTCTCGCTGGCGTTCTTGGTCACCAGGATGCCCGCGGCGGTCGACACCATCAGGCCCGGGATCTGCGACACGAGGCCGTCGCCGACGGTGAGCATCGCGTAGAGCTCGAACGCCGCGCCGGCGTCGAGCCCCTTGTTCACCATGCCGATCAGCAGGCCGCCGAGCAGGTTGACCGCGGTGATGATCAGGCCGGCGATCGCGTCGCCGCGCACGAACTTCCCGGCGCCGTCCATCGCGCCGTAGAACTCGGCCTCGCGCGCCAGCTCGCGTCGCCGCGCGGTCGCCTCCTCGTTGGTGATGATCCCGGCGTTCAGGTCGGCGTCGATCGCCATCTGCTTGCCGGGCATCGCATCCAGCGTGAAGCGCGCCGCGACCTCGCTGATCCGCCCCTGGCCGCGGGTGATCACCACGAACTGGATGATCACGAGGATCAGGAACACGATCATCCCGACGAGGTAGTCGCCGCCGACGACGAAGTCGCCGAACGCGCGGATGATGTTGCCGGCGTCGCCGTCGAGGAGGATGAGCCGGGTCGACGCGACGTTCAGCGCGAGCCGGAACAGCGCGGTGAACAGCAGCACGCTCGGGAACGTCGAGAACTCGATCGGCCGCGGCGTGTTGAGCACGGTCATGACGATCAGCAGGCTGATCGTCAGGTTCGCCGCGAGCATCAGGTCGAGCATCGCGGTCGGCAGCGGCACGAGCATCACGCCGAGGATCGCGACGACGAGCAGCGCGAGCGCGTTGTCGTGCCGGTGACCGGCAGGCTTGCCGACGTCCGCCATGGCCTACGCCCCCTTCCCCTTCAGGCGGTACACGTGCCCGAGGATTGCCGCGACCGCCTGGTAGAACCGCTCCGGGATCTCGGTGCCGACGTCGACCGCGCGGTACAGGGCGCGCGCGAGCGGCGGGTCCTGCATCAGCGGCACGTGGTGCTCGCGCGCCAGCGTGCGGATCTTGAGCGCCAGCTCGTCGACTCCCTTGGCGACCACGCGCGGCGCGGCGTGGATCGCGCGGTCGTAGGCGAGCGCCACGGAGTAGTGCGTCGGGTTGATGATCACGACGTCCGCCTTCGGCACCGCGTCCAGCATGCGCTGCCGGGCGAGCTTGAGCGCGGCGGCGCGGATGCGGCGCTTGACCAGCGGGTCGCCCTCCGAGCGCTTGCGCTCGTCCTCGACCTCCTGCTTGGTCATCATCAGGTTCTGCACGTGCTCGCGCCGCTGCCAGAGCAGGTCGAGCACCGCGAGCGCGCACACCGGCACCGCGATCCAGAACATCGTGCGCAGCGCGAGCTGCGCGGCGTACGCGACCATCTCGTGCACGTCGCCCGCGGCGAACAGCGACAGCAGGCGCGGCAGCTCGCCGACGAGGAGCGCGGCCGGGACCGCGAACAGGATGACGAGCTTCCCGGCGGACAGCGCGGTGCGCGCGATCGCGCTCGGGTGGAACAGGCGGCGCAGGCCGGCGACCGGGTCGAGCCGCTCGGGGCGCAGGGCCAGGCCCTCGCGCGCGACGTGCAGGCCGACCTGCGCGTAGCCGCTCGCCGCCGCGGCGGTGAAGCCGACGCCGAACAGGAGCAGGAGCGGCAGCGCGATCGTGGCGGCGGGTTCCAGCAGCGCGCCGACCGCCGCGGGCACGTCGCCGCGGTCCAGGCGCGGCCGGGCGTCGGCGACGCGCAGGCCGTTCTCGACCGTGGCGCGCAGCGCGTCGACCAGACGCGGGCCGAAGTGCTCCAGCGCGAGCGTGCCGGCGAGCAGCGAGCCGCCCATGATCAGCTCGCGCGACAGCGCGACCTGGCCCTTGTCGCGCGCGTCCGCGAGGCGCTGCGGGGTGGGCTTCTCGGTGCGGCCGGCGTCGTCGCGGAACAGACCCATGGCTCAGTGCACGAACAGCGCGGCGGCGCCGCCGGTGATCGCCTGCAGGCTCGCGGCGAGCCCGGGCATGCCCTCGGTGAACAGGAGCAGCGCCATCAGCAGCGCGAGGAGGATGCGCAGGCCGAAGCTGAACTCCATCAGGTTGATGTTCGGCACGGCGCGCGACAGCACCGCGAGCATCGCGGTCAGCACGAGCATCACCGCGAGCACCGGCATCGCGTAGCGCACGCCGGCTTCCAGCGCGGCGGCGACCAGCGCGGCGTGCCGCTCGTGCAGCACCGCGAGGTCGAAGCCGGTGCCGACCGGCACCGCCTGGAACGCGGCGGCGAGCGCACGCAGGAAGTCGTGGTGCAGGTCGAGCGCGAACATCGCCAGGATCCCGACCACCTGCAGGAGCTGGCTCACCACCTGGGTCGAGGTCCCGGTGAGCGGGTCCATCACCTGGCTCATGGTGAAGCCCATCTCCTGCGCGAGGATCTCGCCGGCGACGGTCAGCACCGCGCCGACGAGCTGCACGACGAAGCCGACCGCGGCGCCCACCAGGAACTCGCCCGCGCCGAGCAGGAGCAGGTGGCCGGTGCCGTGCACCGCGGGACTGCCGCGGTCGCCGATCCACCAGAAGATCGCGCCGAGCGCGAGGCCGAGCACGAGGCGCAGCCAGCGCGCGTCGCTGCCCTGCCCCAGGCCGGGCAGGAACCAGACGAACGCCGCGGCGCGGATCACGTGCAGGACGAAGCCCGGCACGACGTGCAGCAGGTGCTCGGCGAGCGCGCCCATCACATTCCGGCGAGCCCGAACTCGGCGAGCCCGGCGAACAGGCCGCGCGCGAACTCGCGCAGCGTGCTCAGGATCCAGGGCAGGAGCACGAGCAGCGTGGCGACGACCGCGAGCATCTTCGGCACGATCGCGAGCGTCTGCTCCTGCACCGAGGTGATCGTCTGCAGCAGGCTGATCGCGAGGCCGACGACCATGCCGACCAGCAGCGCCGGCGTGACCAGCACGAGCGCGGTCAGCAGGGTCGACTTCGCGAGGTCCACGAGCATTCCTTCGTCCATCGCTCAGGTCTCCACGAAGCTCTCGGCGAGCGACCGGACGACGAGGTCCCAGCCGTCGACCAGGATGAACAGCAGCAGCTTGAGCGGCGTCGAGACGACGACCGGCGGCAGGGTGAACATGCCCATCGACACGAGCAGGGACGAGATCACGAGATCGATGACCACGAACGGCAGGAACAGGACGAAGCCCATCTGGAACGCGGTCTTCATCTCGCTCAGCACGAACGCCGGGACGGCGACGTGGAACGGCACGTCCTCGGGACCGTTCGGGCGTGGCGTGCCGCTCAGCTCGAGGATCAGCGCGATGTCCTCCGGCCGCGTCTGCTTCAGCATGAAGCGGTTGAGCCGGGCGCCGGCGCGGCTGCTCGCCTCCTCCAGGCTGATCTGCCGCTCGACGTAGGGCCGGAACGCCTGCGCGTGCAGGTCGGTCGCGACCGGCTTCATGATGAACAGCGTCAGGAACACCGCGAAGCCGGTGACCACCGGCGCGGGCGGCAGCTCCTGCATCGCCATCGCGCGCTTGAGGAACGACAGCACGATGACGATCCGCGTGAAGCTGGTCATCGTCAGCACGATGGCCGGCGCCAGCGACAGCAGCGTCATCAGCAGGAGGATCTCGAGGGCGCCGCCGACGTTGTCGGGCGCGGCGGCGCCGCCGGTGAGCTGCACGCTGAGCGCGGGGCCCTGCGGCGCGGCCGGCGGGCCGATCGGCGCGGCCGGCGCCTGCGCGGGCAGGGCGGCGGCGAGCAGGGCGAGCAGGAGCAGGAGGAGCGCGCGCATCACGCGTCGGCCTGCGTCTTGGCGAGGAGCGTGCGGAAGCTCGCGAGCGCGGGCTTGCTCGGCGCGGTCGCGCCGCGCGGCGGCCGCGGCAGCACCATGTCCTTGAGCACCGCGCCGTCGTCGTCGGGGTCGTGCGCCGCGGTGCGCGCACGCGCCTCGGCGTCGGGGTCGGCGGCGGTGTGCAGGACCACGAGCGCGCCGTCGGACTCGCCGAGCAGCAGGATGCGGTCGTCGAACTGCACCGCGTGGACGGCGTGCTTCGCGGAGAGCCGCATGCTCTGGCGCAGGGCGATCGGGCCGCCGGCGCCGCCCGCCGCGCGGCGGCGCTGCACGCGCGCGAGGCCGACCACGATCGCGCCGCCGAACAGGCAGATCCCGGCGACCGTGCACACGACCTGGGTCAGGTCGGGCGCGGGCACCGCCGGCGCGGGCTTCACCGAGTCCTGGACCGACTCCGCGAGCGGGACGGCGGGGCGGGACGCCGCTGGAGCGGGCTTCCGCCAGGGACCGAACATCAGCAGCAGGGCCAGGGCCGGTGGCACCGCGAGCCACCGCAGTTTGTCACGCATCGGACTCTCCTCGTGCCCTTCTCCAGGCAACCGTCATGCCGACGTGCCGATGCGCAAGATGTGGTGGTCGACCGCGCGCCGACCACGAGACGAGCGCGGCAGGTCGCGACAGGCGTCGTCGAATGCCGCGACGCACTGGCTCGCGCGGCACGGGTGCGGTCAGCGCGGCGTGCGGTCGCCGGACGCGGGCGCGCCGTCCTTGCCCGCGTACTCCAGCACGAGCACGCCGTGCTCGTGCTCGCGGACCAGCGGCTGGTGTCCGGCGCGCGCGAACACGCGGTAGTGGTCGAGGATCCAGCGGTACAGGCGCTGGCCGAACGTGCTGCCGAACATCGCGACACCCTCCGGGCCCGAGTACTCGGGCGAGGGCCGGTGCACGACGACGATCCACTTCGGCGGGCGGCGCTCGAAGTCGGCGACGATCGCGTCCTCGCCGAACATCACCAGCTCGGGGGGCATGAAGTTCACGAAGCGCGTGGGGTTCACGCGCCGCGTGAGGAAGTTGAGCATCACCCCTTCGGGGACGACGGCGAGCGAGTCGCCGGGCGCCATGCGCTCGCCGATCACCTCGTCGAGAAGTTCGACATGAAGGCGCGTGATCGGATTGTCGTGCGCCAGGAAGCGGTCGGCGCCCGTGCCGACGGGCAGCGTCTTCGGCCCGTGCTCGTTGCGCTCCAGGTGGAACGCGCAGCGTGCGTGGAAGCCGAGCAGCACGACCGCGAGCAGCCCGAGCGCGGTGCCCGCGGCGACCGGGCCCGAGCCGCCGGCGCGCGCGACCGCGCGCGGCAGACCGCCGACCAGCAGGGCGACGCCGGCGAGCCCCGCGGGCAGCGCGAGCGCGAAGCCGTAGTGGTGCGCGCGCGTCCACAGCGCGATCTTCGCGAGCAGCAGCAGCGCGAGGAGCGTGAACGCGAGCGGGAAGGGATCGCCCGCCCGGCCGGAGCGCAGCGCGAACGCCGCGGGCAGCAGGCTGCAGGCGACGAGCCACAGCGGCAGCGGCCGCAGCATGTGCTCCCACACGACTTCCTGCCACGGGACGAGCAGCATCGCGAGCGCGGCCGCCACCGCGGGCAGCACGCGCGACCAGGTCTGCGCCTTCGGCAGCCACGCCAGCGCCCACGCCGCGCCGAACGCGACGAGCGCCGGCACGGTCAGCAGGCTCGCCAGGATGCGCCGCGCGAGCAGCGCGTCGCGGCCGAGCGCGAGTGCGAGCAACACCACCGGCAGGGCGATGCGCGCGCCGCGCCGCGCGCGGTCGTTCGTGCCGAAACAGAACGCGAGGAGCACGCCCGGGAGCAGCGTGCCGACGTGGGTGAGCGTCCACGACCACGCGCCGAACACCGACTCGCCGACGTCCCAGGTCCCGGCGGTCAGCCGGTAGTACGGCATCGCGCGCAGCTCGGGCAGGAAGGTGTACGGCCAGCTCCCGAGCACCCCGCGCAGCGCGTCGGTCGCGGGCATCGCGGTCCACAAGAGCGCGAACGCGACGAGCGGCGGGACGGCGGCTGCCACAGCGACGATGCCCGCCGTGCGCCGCCGGGCGCCGGGCGGCGCGCGCCAGGCGAACAGCAGCGCGGCGACCGCGAGCGCCGCGGCGACGAACAACTCGGCCTTGGTGAGGAAGCAGGCGCCGAGGCACACGCCGCCCAGTGCGGCTGGAAGTCGGCCTCGCCCTTCACCGTGTACGGCGGCGCGCACGCACCACAGCGCGAGCATCGCGAGCGCGACGCCGTGCGTCGCCTCGTGCGCGTAGGGCGCCGCCCAGTTGAAGTTGCCCGACCACTCCAGGAACTGGAACGCGAACACGACGAGCCACGCGAGCCCGCAGGCGAGCGCGACGAGGCGGCCGCCGAGCGCCTTGCCCACGTGCCACACGAGCACGGTCATCGCCGCCGCGATCGCGAGGTCGACGAGCGCGAGCGTGCGGACGCTCGCGCCGAACACCGCGAACGCGGCGGCGTTCACGTACGCCGACAGCGGCCCGTGGAACCACGCGATGTCGCGGTACAGCACCTCGCCTTCCGCCAGGCGCCACGGCACGTACAGCTCGCGCCCGTAGTCGATGAGGAAGTGGAAGCAGCGCGTGAAGGTCCAGACGGCCAGCGCGAGCCCGACCGCGCCGAGCACGATGGCGGCGAGCCGGCCCGGCGGGTCGCGCAGCCGGGCCAGGATGGCGGTCCACCGTGGCGCGTCGGGCGCCACGGACGGCGGTTGCGGCGTCACGCCGTCAGGGTAGCGCTGCGTGCGCCAGCGACGCGATGCGCAGGATGCGGTAGGCGAATCCCGGCTGCCCGGAGGAGAACAGCCGTCCCTCGAACACGAGCTGCCCGGTCGGGTCCACCTCGTGCACGATCCCGACGTAGGCGAAGCCGACGACCGTGTTGCCGCTGCTCAGCCGCTGGACCGAGCCGGTGAATGCGGCGTAGATCGGCGGGTCGGGGCGGTACTCGAACACCATGCGCGCGGTGCGCGTCGGCACGTCGAGCGCGTACTCCACCGCGCGGCTCTGCTGCGGCCGGTGGCGCGTGCCGTTGTCGAACAGCAGGAGGTGGCCGTCCTCGACGATGCGCGCGCAGTGCTGCGCCGAGAACCCGCCGAGCGGGTCGTCGACCACGGTGAACTCGTTGCGTCGCCCGCCGAACCGCCAGAGCACCTGGCCGGTGCCGGAGTCGATCTTCATCACCTGCGACAGGTTGCGGAACGACACGATGTAGTGGCCGTCGTGGTCGACCGCGAGCGAGTTGGGGTGGTCGATGTCGGCTTCCTTCAAACCGGCGATCGACTCGACCAGCTCGTCGAGCCCGATGTGGTCCCAGCCGTTCCAGAAGAAGTCGCGCCGGCCGTCCGGGTCGAAGCGCGCGATCTGGTGCGCGGCGAGGCGCGCGTCCTCGCGGCCGCCGTACCGGCGCATGTCGACCGTGCGGATGTCGTAGGTGAACACCGTGCTGTACCAGCCGCGCGGCGACGGCGTGAGCAGCAGCTCGTGCTCGTCGGTGTAGAACCCGAACGGCGCCTGGTGGCGCGCGACGATCTCGCCGGTGGGCGCGATCTCCGCGAACCAGCCATAGGTCGGCTGCCAGCCGATCGTCGTGCCGACGAACGCCGCGAAGTTGCCGTTCGGGAGCTTGTCCGAGAAGTTGCCGAGCCCGGGCATGAAGAAGAACCAGCGCACGCGCCCCATCGGGTCGAACGCGACGACCACGCGGCCGCGCGACGTCGGCACGTCGGTCAGGAAGTAGCCGCCGCCGTCCGTGTCGCCCCTCGTCTCGAACCGCACTTCGTCGGCGAGGAACGACGGCAGCGGCGCGGTGCGCACGACGACCTTCTCGACCACCTCGCCGCCCTCCGGGGGCGTCAGGACGAGTTCCAGCTCGTAGTCGGTGTCGGCGAGCAGGCCCAGGACGGTGAGCGTCGTGGGGCCGTCGCCGATCGTCTCCGGCAGCGTCTCCCCGAAGTCGTCGCCCGCGCGGTAGCGGACGTGCGCCGCGGCGAAGCCCGAGCTGTCGAACCTGACGCGCGCCGTGTTGGGCGCGTCCCCCGGGCTGTGCGCACTCACGCCGCGGAGCGCCGGCGGCGGCGGCAGCGGTGCGGCCGCGGACGAGCCGTGGTTGCCGCAGGACGCGAGCAGGGAGAGGAGGAAGCAGAGAACAGCGGACAGCGCGGCCGTGGTACGAGCCGCCTGGAGGTTCGAGGGCATTTCGCCGAGCGGGATGCTGCGTCGCACGCGGACAGGCGGGCGCGCGACGGGGGAGAGAGGGACGCCGCCATTATGCAGGGCAGCGCGCATCGGCCCGGGCGCTTTCGGCGACGCGCGGGTGGCGCCGCCGCGCGGGGCGGCGGAAGGTCCGAAGGCAACGCGCGCGCGTCGATGCGCGCGCGAATCCCGTGCTCCGAAAGCGGGCGGGCACGTTGCGGTGCACGCGGGCGCCATGCGGCGCGCGGTTTGCTCCGCGCGCGGACCCCGCCCCGCGCGGGCGGCGCCTTCGTTCGCTCATGCGCGTCCTCCTCGTCACCCACCAGGCACCGCCGCACATCGGCGGCGTGGAGCAGGCCGTGCAGATGGAGGCCGAGAGCCTGCTCGCCGCCGGGCACGAAGTGGTGTGGGTCACGAGCGACGGCGCGGGCGCGGGTGCGCCGCTTCCCGAGCGGTCGGGGCTGCGCATGGTGCGCGTGCGTGCGTGGCACGCGTTGGAGCGCTGGTTCGGGATCGCCTACCCGTTCCACGTGCCGACCCTGTTTCCCGTGCTGTGGCGCGAGGTGGGTGCCGCCGACCTCGTGCACGTGCACGGCCTCGTGTTCGAAGGCAGCATCGTCGCCGCCGTGTTCGCGCGGTTGCGCGGCAGGCGCTGCCTGCTGACCGACCACGGCGGCATCCTGCGCTACCGGTCGCGCGCCGGCACGCTCGCGCTGCGCGTCCTGATCGAGACCGCGGGCCGGCTCACCGCGCGCTGCGCGCACCGGCTGGTCGCGATCAACGCCGACATCGAACGCCTCCTGGGACGGCTCAGCGGGCGTCCGGCCGACGTCGTCGCGCTCGGCCACCCGGTGCTGCACGCGCGCTTCGCGCCGCCCACTCCGGCGCAGCGCCGCGCGGCACGCAAGGCGTTCGGCTGGGACGAGCGCCCGCGCGTGCTGTGCGTCGGTCGCCTCGTGCCGCACAAGGGCGTCGACGTCCTGCTCGCCGCGATCGAGCCCGGCATCGCACTCGTGTTCTGCGGTCCCGCCGACGCGCGCACGGTCGCGAAGATCCGCGCTGCCGGCGCCGAGT
>DATGPD010000245.1:0-2299 GCA_035305285.1 Planctomycetota bacterium | reverse complement strand
GCCGGCGCTGCCCGCGTGCCGGGCAGGGCGCGCGCCTTCTCGCGTGCGCGCACGGCCCGCGCGATCGGGCTCTGCGAGCGTCGCAAGAAGGCGGAGCCTGCCGGCGTGATGGAGCGCCCACCCGGCCTGACCAGGGCAGCGCGCCGAACTACGCTCCCCGCCATGTTCGGCGCCCGACCCGATTGCGACCCCGACCGGCCGCGCCTGCGCCAGCTCGAAGTGCAACGCAGGCGCGAGCGCGGGCAGGCGGGGATCGTGCTCGTCGACCCGCTCGGCATCACGCCCAACCAGTGCTACGTGCCCGAGGCGCTCCTGCCGATCGTCGGCCGGCTCGATGGGACCCGCACGGTGCCCGACATCGAACGCGAGCTGCGCGCGCGCGGCTACGAGTTGCCGGACGGCTTCGTCGCGAGGCTGGTCCAGCAGCTCGACGGCGCGCTCATGCTCGACACGCCTGCCGCGCGCGCCGCCGAGGAGGCCGCCGTCCGGGCCTTCCTGCGGGGCAGCGGAGGCGCGCGCCCTGCCCGGCACGCGGGCAGCGCCGGCTACCCCGCCGACCCCGACGAACTGCGCGCGCACCTCGCCGGCCTGGTGCCGCGCGCGCCCCGGCCGAGCGGACCGGCGCCGCGCGGCCTCGTCGCGCCGCACATCGACCTGCAGCGCGGCGCGGACGGGTACCGCGCCGCGTACTCCTGGTTGGGTGCGCGCGAGCCTGCCGACCTCTACGTGATCTTCGGCACCGGGCACAAGGGCCCCGCGGCGCCGGTCACCGGGCTCCTGCTCGACTGGGACACGCCGCTCGGCCGGGTGCGCAGCGACCTGGAGTTCATCGAGCGCGTGCACGCGCACCTCGGCCCGATCGACCCGCGCGACGCGTTCCTGCACCGCGACGAGCACAGCATCGAGTTCCAGGTGCTGATGCTCGCCCACCTCTTCGGCGGCCGGTCGTTCACCGTCGCCGGGTTCCTGTGCGGCTCGCTCCCCAGCGAGGACGGCGACCCCGGGAGCGAAGCGTGGCTGCAGGACCTGCTCGCCGCCTTCCGCACCGCCGCGCAGGAGAGCGGCAAGCGCGTGTGCTGGATCGCCGGTGCCGACCTCGCCCACCTGGGCCCCTGGTTCGGCGACCCGGCCCCGGTCGACGCCTCTCTGCTGTCGCGCCTCGAACGCGACGACCGCGCCCGCCTCGCGCACCTGGGCATCCCGGCGCCGGGCGCGTTCCACCGCGAAGTCGTGTGCGCCGGCAACCCGGACCGGATCTGCGGGACCACACCGATGTACTTGTGTGCCGCGCTGGCGGATGCGCCTGCGGAGTTGCTGCACTATGGGCAAGCGGTCGCGGAGGACGGATCGCAGGTGGTGAGCTTCTGCAGTCTCGGCATGGGGTGAGCGGTCGCGCGCCCGCTCGCTGGCGTCGAAGGCTCTGGCTTCGAGCGACCCCGCTCGGCATCCGATTCCACCTGCGCCCCCGCCCCGTGCGCGGGAGGAGCGCAAGGTAACGCCTGGTCCGCCGGAAGATCCCGATGGCCCCGATTACCGCTCAGCCTCCCGCCCGCGCCATCGCCCTCGCTGCACGCCGGTAGCGCCCGATCGCCGTCCACTGCATCGCCGCGAGCACCGCGAAGTCGGCGAGCAGCAGCGTCGCGCCCGCCCAGCCGATCGGCGGCCACAGCACGCCGGCGACGGCCAGCGCGACCATCGTGCCGTGCACCGCGAACTGCACGCGGCTGATGCGCGGCGGCACGAGGCCCTCCATCGTCGGCAGGAGCGAGCGCTGCGCGATGGGCAGCTTCAGCGCGCGCGGCTGCAGGTGCATGAACAGCAGGAAGGCGAAGATCTGGTGCTGCATGCCGACGATCGCGGAGAGCGCGAAGCCCGCGATCAGGAGCACGCCGGCGAGCAGGTGCGCGCGGTCGGCTTCGACGGGCGGCAGCACCCACCACGACGCGAGGAGCACGGCGCACGCGGTGAGCAGGGCGCCCAGCGCGACCAGCCAGAACCGCAGCAGCGTGTCCGCCTGCCGCCGCCGGCTGCGGCGCAGCAGACACAGGGCGAGGATCGCCCAGGACGCGGCCGCGGCGACCGCCACCGTCGCGAGCGCGCGCGCCAGGGTCCCGCGCGCGTGGCTCAGCGCGACCAGGGCGAGGAACACCGTCGCGCCGAGCGCGACGACGAGCCGGCGCGGGAACGGCGGCGTGACGTGGAACTGCGGGATCACCTGGAACGCGACGCCGGCCACGAGCAGGAGCGTCCAGCCGCCGAGGCCGAAGCCTGCGTGCACGTCGGTCCACGCGCGCACCGG
>DATGPD010000244.1:0-6505 GCA_035305285.1 Planctomycetota bacterium | reverse complement strand
CGCAGCTCGTCCTCGCTGACTCCGAACACCGCCTGCACGCTGTCGTCGTACGGGCTGGTGCCGCTGCCGGAGATGCCGCCCTGGGTCACCGGGCCGCCGGACACCGAGATGTTCTGACCCGACACCGTGCGGTGGTACACGGCGGCACCGCCGTTGCCCTGGATGTTGACCCTGTCGGCCACCGCCGACCCGCCCGGCTTGCCGCAGCACACCGCCGCCATTCCGGGCGCGGCCAGGGTCAGGCGGCGCAACTCGGTCTCCAGGATCGCCGAGCTGAGCACCCGGTTCGGCGCCTCGTTGTACGCCTTGCCCGGGTCGGTGCGCTGGAACACGTAAGCGACGCTGCGCACCAACCAGACGTTGCCGGCGCCGGCCGAGCCGCGCTGGGTGGATACGTCCTCGCACTGCACCTGGCGCCGCCACGCAAGCCGCGCCGGCACCGGGTCGCCTTCCCACTCCTTCCAGACCTCATAGCGCCCCCACACCACGCCGCTGATCTGGAACTCGCGGACGATGCCGATGTCGGGCTCCTGCGTGTCCAGGATCGGCGGCGTCGCGGTCGTGTCGAGGATCGGGTTGAACGTGAGCACCGGCTGGGCGGTCTGCTTGCGGAACCAGCCGAGCGCCTCGATGAGACCGGCGCGCGCGAACTGTTGCGCCTGCCCGTGCAGACGGAAGTTGGTCTCGATCTTCGCCCGGTGCGCGCGCAGCGACAGCGTCCCGCTCACCACGAGACCGGTCGCGATGATCGTGAACAAGATGCCGAGGACGAGGGCGAGCCCCGACTCGGCGTCCCGCCGGTCGTCGGCAGGAGCGCTCCGCGGCGGACGAAGATCAGGCGGCGACATTCCGTTCCTCCCTGGCCTCCACGGCCCTGGCGGACGCTGTATCGACCGCGGGACCGGGGGACGTTGACCGCGGCCCCTGCAGCCGGTCCCGCCCGGGGAACGGAACGCCGGCCCCGTCCCGGGACGCGGCGTCGCGATTCGCGACGGTGCCGGGGCGTCGGGACCGGAGCGCCGTGCCGCCCGCTCCGCGAACCGACCGCCCGGTCGGCCGGCCGGCGTGGGTGTTCCTCTCGCTTCCGCGCCACCCGGCCTCTCCCTATCTTCGCCCGGTGCTCGCGCCGTTCCGCCGCCCGCTGCGCCTGCTGCGCCCCTACCGCTGGACGATGGTCGCGGGGGCGCTGTGCCCGCCGACCACCGCGGCGCTGGGCATCCTGCTCACCGACCGGATCGCCGCCGTCCTGGGCGCGCTGCAGGAAGGCGGCGACGGCTTCGACCTCGACGGCGCCTGCCTCGTCCTGCTCGCCATCGGGCTCGGCATCGCCGTGCTGCGGTTCCTCGCGCGCAACCTGCTCATCCAGGTGTCACGCCGCGTCGAGCGCGACCTGAAGGACTCCTTGCTCGCCCACCTGCAGCGCCTGCCGATCGCGTTCTTCGACCGCGCCGGCACCGGTGACCTGGTCAGCCGGATGACGCAGGACGTCGAGGTCGTGCGCTTCATGCTCGGTCCCGCGGTGCTCTACGGCACGTCGGCACTGGTCGTCGTCCCGGGAGTGCTCACGGTCATGGCGACCCTGTCGCCGCTGCTGACCGGCGCGATCACGGTCGCGTTCGCCCTGCTCCTGCTCTCGTCCCGGCGGCTGATGCCCCGGCTGCAGGACGCGAGCCAGCGCGTGCAGCAGGCGATCGGCGCACTGTCCGACCGCGCGCTCGAGGACTTCCTCGGCATCCGCGTGCTGCTCGCGTTCGGCCGCGCGCGTGCGGAAGAGCGGCGGATGGCCGGCATGGCCGAGCGCTACCTCACGGCGAACATCGACCTCACCCGGCTGCGCGCGCTCTACAACCTGATGCTGCACGTCAGCAGCGACTTCGTCACCCTCGCGGTCCTGGTGGTCGGCGGCTACGAGGTGCTGCGCGGCGGGCTGACCGTACCCGAGCTGTTCCAATTCCTCCTCCTGCTCGGAATGGTCACGTGGCCGCTGATCGCGATCGGCTGGATCCTGTCGACCTATCCGCGCGCGAAGGCGGCGATGCAGCGCATCGAGGAGATCTTCGCGCACGAGGTGGAACCGGGCGCGCGGCCCGACGCGGCGCCGGGCGCGCCGACCACGCTGCGCGGCGACCTCGAAGTGCGCGGCCTGACCTTCACCTATCCCGGGCGGGACACGCCCGCGCTGCAGGACGTGAGCTTCCGCCTGCGCGCGGGCGAGAAGCTCGGACTGGTCGGGCCGGTCGGTAGCGGCAAGAGCACGCTGCTCGCGCTCCTGCTGCGCCTCTACGACCCGCCGCGCGGCACGATGTTCGTCGACGGCCACGACATCCTCGACCTCGACCCGCGGGTGCTGCGTCGGACGTTCGCGGTCGCGCCGCAGGACCCGTTCCTGTTCAGCGACACGGTCGAAGCCAACGTGCGCTTCGCCGCGCCCGACGGCGCGACCGGGGAGCACGTGCACGGCGCGGTGCGCGTGGCGGCGCTCGACCAGGATCTCGCCGACCTGCACGCCGGGCTCGCCACGGTGATCGGCGAGCGCGGCGTGACCCTGTCGGGCGGACAGAAGCAGCGCCTGTCCCTCGCCCGCGCGCTGTTCGCCAACCGTCAGGCGCTGGTGCTCGACGACACGCTGTCGGCGGTCGACCACGCGACCGAGCGCCGCATCCTCGCCCAGCTCGACCGCGAGCGTCGCGGCCGGACCGCGCTGGTCGCGAGCCACCGGCTGTCCGCGATCCGCGACGCGGACAGGATCCTGGTGCTGGAGGCCGGGCGGGTCGTGCAGCAGGGCGACCACGAGAGCCTGATCCGCGAACCGGGGCCGTACCAGCGCTACCACCGCCTGCAGACCGAGTCCGACGCCCTGGAGGGCGGCGAATGAACGCGCCGGACGACGACGACCAGCTCGGCAAGGCCCTCGACCTCGCCCACCTGCGCCGCCTCTGGCCGTTCGTGCGCCCCTACCGGGCGCGGTTCGCCGCGGCACTCGCGATCCTCCTCGTGTCGTTCGCCGTCGAGCTGGTCGGGCCGCACCTGCTGCGCCTCGCGATCGACGGACCGCTGACCGCGGCGACGCGCGGCGACGACGTGGACACGACGTCGCTGTGGGCGCTGGGCCTCGGCTACCTCGCCGCGCTGCTCGCCGGCGCGGGACTCGGCTACGTCTACGCGATGACGACCACGCGCACCGGGCAGGCCGTCATCCGCGACGTGCGCGCCGCGCTGTTCGCGCACCTGCTCGCGCTCGACCCGGGGTTCTTCGACCGCAATCCGGCCGGCAAGCTGGTCACGCGCGTCACCTCCGACGTCGAGAACCTCAACGAGCTGATCGCGACCGGCGTCCTGCAGAGCCTGTTCGACCTGCTCAAGTTCGTCGGCGTGCTCGCCGTGCTGTTCTGGGTGGATCCCGGACTCGCGTCGTTCACGATCCTGGCGACCCCGGTCGTGCTCGTCGTCAGTCTCGTGTTCCGCAAGCACGCGCGCGACGCCTACCGCGTGGTCCGCGGCCGGCTGGCCCGGCTCAACGCGTTCACTGCCGAGGCGATCGGCGGCGTGCGCACGACGCGCCTGTTCGAACGCGAGGCGTGGGTCGACCGGACCTACGGGGAACTCAACGAGGCGACGCGCGCCGCGTGGGGCCGAACCGTCGTGCAGTTCGCGCTGTTCTTCGCCTGCGTCGACTTCGCGATCCACTGCACGCAGGTCGGGCTCCTGTGGTTCGGCGGGCGTGAGATCCTGGCCGGCACGCTGTCGGTCGGCGTGTTCACCCAGTTCTGGCTCTACTTCGGCAAGGTCACCGACCCGATCAAGGAGCTGGGCGAGAAGTACAACGTGCTGCAGTCGGCGTTCGCGTCGGCCGAACGCATCTTCAAGATCCTCGACACCGAGACCAGGGTCGCCGACCGGCCGGGCGCGCGGCCGAGCCCGCGCGGTCCGGCGCGGATCGAATTCGAGAACGTGAGTTTCGGCTACCTGCCGGGGCGGCCGGTGCTGCACGACGTGAGCTTCACCGTCGCGCCCGGCGAGACGGTCGCGCTCGTCGGCCCGACCGGCGCGGGCAAGAGCACCGTGCTCGCCCTGCTGTCGCGCCTGCGCGATCCGGATTCCGGCCGCGTGCTGCTCGACGGCGTCGACCTGCGCGACCTCACCCTGGAGTCGCTGCGCGCGCGCATCGCCGTCGTGCCGCAGGACGTGTTCCTGTTCGGCGGCACGGTGCGCGACAACGTGTCCCTGTTCGACGAGTCGATCGACGACCGGCGCGTGCAGGAGGCACTCGCCGCGGTCGGCGCCGCCGACCTGGTGAGCCGCCTGCCCGGCGGGCTCGACGCGACGGTCGACGAGCGCGGCGCGACGTTCTCGCAGGGCGAGCGCCAGCTGCTCAGCTTCGCGCGCGCCCTCGCGTTCCACCCCGACGTGCTCGTGCTCGACGAAGCGACCGCGAACATCGACAGCGAGAGCGAGGCGCGCATCCAGAAGGCGCTGCAGGTGCTGCTGCAGGGACGCACCGCCCTGGTCGTCGCGCACCGCTTGTCGACCGTCCGCCACGCCGACCGGATCCTCGTGCTCAAGCAGGGGCGGATCGTCGAGGCCGGCCGGCACGAGGAGCTCATGGCGCGCAACGGCGTGTACCGGCGCATGGTCGAGCAGGCGGCGAGCGGGTGAGCGCACGACCGACGGGTGCTCGGCCACCGGTCCGGGCGCCGACGCTGCGGCCTTCGGCGCGTGGCTGCGCGCCTGACGCCCGCCCCACCGGTGCGCTCGGCGCGGGCACTCACCGCGGCGCATCGGCCGGCTGACGCAGCACCAGGTACAGGCCCGCGAGGATCGCGGCCGCGGCGGCGGCGAAGGTCGCATCGAGCGTCTCGCCGAGCACGAACCGCCCGGCGACCGCGGCGAGCACGGGCTGGACGAAGATGAACACCGCGGTGGTCGACGCCGACACCCGCGCGAGCGCGTAGGCGTTCAGCAGGTAGGCGAGCACCGTGGGGAACAGCAGGACGTAGGCGAGCGACAGCCACGCCGCACCGTCCGCGGCCGCGGGCACCCATTCGGCGTCGTCGGCAAACAGCGGCACGGTCCACGCCGACAGGACGAACAGCCACGCGGTCAACACGAGCGACGGGTAGCGCATCGCGAGCGGCTTGGCGGCGACCAGGTACACCGAGTAGCTGAACGCGTTGGCGATCATCAGCAGGTTGCCGGCGACGTACTCCGCGCCGAGATCCACGCCGGTGCGCCGCAGCAGCAGGACGGTTCCCGAGGCGGCGAGCAGCGTGCCCGCCGCGCGCCACGGACGGAGCCGTTCCTGCCCGCACGCGATGCCGAGCACCGCGACGAACACGGGGATCAACCCCATCACGAGCGCCGCGTTGACCGACGGCGCGCGCTGCAGGCCTTCGAGGTACAGCACCTGGTTGATCGCGATGCCGAGCAGCGCGCACACCTGCAGGCGCAACAGGTCCGCGCGCGCCGGCCAGACGCGCCGGCCGTGCCGCGCGCCCGCGATCGCGACCAGCACGACCGCTCCGGCCGCGATGCGCCAGCCGGCGATCGCGCGCGGCGCGAACGCGTGCAGCGCCAGCTTCCCGAACAACGGGAACAGGCCGAAGAACACCTGCACGGCGAGCAGGGCGGCGACGCCCTGCGCGCGGGCACGGCGCGCACCCGCGTCGGGAGGTTCGTGCATCGCCGCGTTCTACGCGGCGGCGGGCGGAACCCCAGCGTCGTCGCGGCGGCCGCGGCCTGGTCGCGGCGCCGCGGACGTGCACGCGGCCGGCGCCTGCCCGCCGCGCGCGCGATGCCCTCAGCCGCTGCGGCGCAGGCCGGCGACCCAGGCGCGCGCGCCCTGGCCGAGCACGCGCAGGCCCTCGTGCTCCAGCAGCGCCCGCTTGAGCGCCAGGCCGCCGCCGAAGCCCACCAGCTTGCCGTCCGCGCCGATCACACGGTGGCAGGGGATCACGATCGGGATCGGGTTTTCACGGTTCGCGGTGCCGACCGCGCGCACCGCGGCCGGCCGCCCGACACGGCGCGCCAGCTCGGCGTACGTGATCGTCGTCCCGAACGGGATGTCGCGCAGCGCCTGCCACACCGCGAGCTGGAACGGCGTGCCCTTCGGCGCGAGGTCCAACGAGAACGTCTGCCGCGTGCCGGCGAAGTACTCGGCGAGCTGCTCCGCGGCGCGCGCGCAGCGCGCGCCGTCCTCGACCGCGTCGACCGACGGTGCCTTGCCGGGCAGGTCGACGCGGACCAGCTGCTCGTCGTGGTCGACGACCACGCGGACCGGCCCGAAAGGAGACGCGACGGCAGTGCTGAACAGGTTCATGACGACTTGGCGGACAGGGAAACGGCAGGGCGCTTGCGCGCCTGCAGGTCGGGCAGACTCGACCACAGGTGGTACGTGGCGAGGCTGCGCCAAGGAGCGAGCGGCGCGAGCAGCGCCGCCACTGCGCTCGCGTCGGGACGAGTCCCGAGCGCGAATGCGTGCTGCAATGCGGCCTGTAAGCCGACATCG
>DATGPD010000243.1:0-2375 GCA_035305285.1 Planctomycetota bacterium | reverse complement strand
GCGCTCGCCCGCGAGAGCAAGGCCTGGGAGAAAGCCAGGAACCGGGCTGGCACAACCATCCACTGGCGCTTCACCACTGCCCACGCCCGGACCAAGTTGCATCGCCTCTACCCATCGCATTCACCGTGACTGAGAACTAGTCGACGGTCAGCACGCGCGCCGGGTCGATCCGCGCGGCGCGGCGCGCCGGCACGAACGCGGCCGCGGCGCCGACGGCGACCAGCAGCACGGGCACGGCCAGGAAGGTGAGCGGGTCGATCGGCTCGACGCCGTAGAGGATGCCCTGGAGCACGCGCGCGCCGAGCAGCGCGGCCAGCACGCCGATCGCGCCGCCCACGCCGACCAGCGCGAGACCGTGGCGCATGAGCAGCCGCACGACGCCGGCGGGGTCGGCGCCGACGGACATGCGGATCGCGACCTCGCGCGTGCGGCGCGCCACCGCGTAGCTCACGACGCCGTACACGCCGAGCAGCGCGAGCGCGAGCGCCAGCGCGGCGAACGCCGTGAAAATCAGTGCGCCCAGGCGGGCGGGCAGCAGCATGATCGCGAGGTGGCGCTCCATGGTCCTGGTCTCGAGCACCATCGCGTCGGGGTCCAGCTCCCGGACCAGCGCGAGCAGCCGCGCCGCGGTGCCGTCCGCATCCGCCGCCGTGCGGGCGAGGATCGTCAGGGTCGACGCGTAGCGCTGGCTGTACGGCGTGTACACGAACGGCCGGGGCGGCTCGCCCAGCGTGCGGTACTTCGCGTCGCGCGCGACGCCCACGATCGTGTACCGCACCGTGTCGGCGGTGAAGGACCGCCCGATCGGGTCCTGCCCGGGCCAGAACCGCTCCGCCATGGTCTGGTTGATGATCGCGACGCGCGCGGCGTCCTCCCGGTCGAACGCCGCATCGAAGCTGCGACCGCGCACGATCGGGATGCCGGCCGCGTCGAAGTAGCCCGCGTCGACGCGGGTATGATCGACCAGGAAGTAGTCCTGCCCCGGCGGCGGCTCGAACCCCTCCACGTTCACGCCCATGTTCTGCGTGCTCAGCGTGTTGAGGTGCACGTTGCTCGTCACGCCGGCCGCGCGCACGCCGGGCAGTTGCAGCGCCTCCTCCTCGATCCGCCGCACCATGACCCGCGCCTGCTCCGGCGAGCGGCCCTCCGGCACGTTGAACGTGAGCAGCGCCGTCGGCTCGCTGCCGAAGCCGGGGTCGATCGTCTGCCGCGCCTGCAAGCTGCGCAGCAGCAGCCCGGCGCTCACCAGCAGCACGACGGACGCGGCCACCTGCGCCACGACCAGCGTGTTGCGCAGCGACACGACGCGCGGCCGGCCGCCGCCCGTGTTCTCGCTCCGGATCGTGCCGATCACGTCGCTGCGCGTCGACTGCACGGCCGGCACGAGGCCGAAGAGCAGGGCGGCCAGCACGGAGAGCCCGAGCGCGTACGCGAGCACGACGGGATTCAGCGTCGCCTCGATGCGCACGGGCAGCGGCAGCGGCAGGTCCGCGCCCAGCAGCACGGACAGCAGCAGCCGCGCGAGGCCGAGCCCCGCCAGCCCGCCGACCAGCGAGAGCACGACCGACTCGGTCAACAGTTGCCGCAAAAGCGTGCCGCGGCCCGCGCCGACCGCCAGCCGGATCGCGATCTCGCGCTGCCGCTCCCGCGCCTGCGCGAGCAGGAAGCTCGCCAGGTTGGCGCACGCGATCAGCAGGACCAGCCCCACGACGACGCTCAGCAGCCCGGCCGCGAGCACGATGAAGCGGTCCAGCAGCGGGTTGACCACGATGTCGCTCAGCAGTCTCGCGTCCACCTGCGTGTTCTCCGACCACGCGTCCGGGTAGCGCGCGACCATGTCCGTCCTGAACGCCGCGAGCGCCGTCTGCGCTTGCGCCAGCGAGACGCCCGGCCCGAGCCGCGCGCGCACGAACGTGCTGTGGTCGTCGCGCACCTCGAGCCGGTCGTGGCTCGCCGGCTGGAGCTGGTTGATCATCATGACCGGCAGGTACATCGCCGGCGGGATGCCGCGCAGCATGCCCTCGTACTCGGGCGGCGCGACGCCGACGACCTCGTACTCCCGCGCGTTGATGCGGATCGACCTGCCGATGACCGCCGGGTCCGCGCCGAACGACGTCTGCCAGTAGTCGTGGCTCAGCACGGCGACGGCGTGACCGCCCGGCGCGACGTCGTCCTCCGGCCCGAGCAGCCGGCCCAGGTGCGGCCGGAGGCCCAGCGCCCCGAAGTACCCGCCGTTCACCATCTCGGACGGGACCGGCTCGATGCGGTCGCCCACGTCTCGCGGGATCACCGTGAGCGTGGCCGCGGCCACGCCGGAAAAGACCCCGGCGCCCGCCCGCTCGAGGTCGCGGAAGTCGGGGATCGAGAACGGGACG
>DATGPD010000242.1:0-2710 GCA_035305285.1 Planctomycetota bacterium | reverse complement strand
CACGAGGCGCATGCAGTTCTGCAGGTGAACGTTGTCGTCGTCGGTGCCGTGCAGCAGGACCAGGTGCCCGTGCAGGTTCTTCGCAGCCTCGATCACCGAGTTCTTGGCGTAGCCCTCCGGGTTCGCCTGCGGCGTGTCCATGTAGCGCTCGGTGTAGATCGTGTCGTACAGCCGCCAGTCGTAGACGCCGGCCCCGGCGACGCCGAGCTTGAACGCCTTGCTGTGGGTGAGCGCGAGCGCGGCCATCGTCCCGCCGTAGCTCCAGCCGGTGATCCCGACCCGCGTCGCGTCGGCCCACGGGTTGGCGCACAGCGCCGCGACCGCGTCCTCGAGGTCGGCGAGTTCCTGCAGGCCGAGCCGGCGGTAGCACAACCGGGTCTTGTCCTGGCCGCGCCCGCTCGCGGTGCGCACGTTCACCTGGAAGACCAGGTAGCCGTTCTGCACCAGGAACTGGTGCCACACGCTGGACGACCACGCGTTGCGCACCGACGGCGCGTCGGGACCCGAGTAGGTCTCGACCCAGACCGGGTGCTTGCGCGCGGGGTCGAGGTCGCGCGGCGCGAGCAGCGTCGCATCGAGTTCCTCGCCGTCGCGGCACTTGACCGGGAACGAGGTCGGCGCGACGTAGCCGTAGCGTTCGCGGTCCGGCGCCTGCGCCGTGCCGAACTCGCGCACGACCTCGCCGTCCGCGTCGCACAGGCGGACGCTCGGCGGCGAGGCGAGGCTGCTGAAGACGTCGAGGAACAGCGTGCCGTCGGCGCTGAGTTCGGTCTGGTGCGTGCCTTCCTCGCGCGTGACGCGGACCGGGCCGCTGCTCCCGTCGAGCGCGACCCGGAACAGGTGCCGGTCGATCGCGCGGCCGTCATGCCCGGTGAACCAGATCGTGCCTTCCTCGTCGACCCGGACGACGTCGCCGACCACCACCGGCGCAGCGGTCAGAGCACGTCGCAGCCTGCCGTCCGCCTCGCGGTGCTCGATCGCGCGCTTGCCCGTCCGTTCGCTGAGCCACAGAAACGAGCCGTCCGCGAGCCAGTGCGGCTGCTCCAGCCGGTTCACCCAGCCGTGCTCGGCCTCTTCGCGCAGCAGGGTGGTCACCTCGCCGGTGCGCGGATCCGCCGTGCACAGCTCCAGCCAGGTCTGGATGCGGTCCTGCACCTGGAACACGACGCGGTCGCCCTTCGGCGAGAACCCGACGTGCACGATGAGCCGATCGTCGGGGAAGCGCGACAGGTCGATCCACTGCACGCGCCGCTCGGCGGGCAGCGCGACGCCCAGGCTGGCCGCCGGGTTGGCGTCGCCGGCCTTCGGGTACTTCATCGGCAGCGGCTTGACGTGCCGTTCCTCGTCGAGCGACTTGCCCGGCACGATGTGGTCGACGACCACGAAGGTCTTCACCTTGCTCTGGTCGAGGCGCAGGAACGCGACCGCGTCGCCGCTCGGGCTCCACCAGTGGCCCTGCCAGTTGCCGCGCCCGTAGATTTCCTCCTGATAGACCCAGTCGAGCACGCCGTAGAGCAGGTCCTCGCTGCCGTCGGTGCTCACCGCCCACTCCTCGCCGCCGGCGGTGTCGACCAGGACCAGGTCGTGGTCACGCACGAAGCTCAGGTAGGCGCCCGTGGGACTGCACTGCACGATGCGCTTGGCGCGCGCGTCGGTCGTCAATCGGCGCGCCGCGCCGCCCCGCCGCCAGATCCACAGGTCCGCCCCGTGCAGCGCCCACTCCGCTTCGGCGCCGGCCGGCCGGCCGCGGCGGGCGAGGATGCGTGCCTCTCCCTCGTCGAGCCCGGCCCCGACCAGCGCGGCGCGGGTCGCTTCGAGCACTGCGGCGGGCGCGCGTTCGACCGGCCGCGCCGCGACCTTGGTGCCGCTGCGCGCCTCCTGCCATTCGTTGCCGACGATCAGGTGCACCCGGTCCGGCGCCCAGCGCACGGCGGGAAGCGTCCCGCGGAAGTCGATGCGCGGCTGGGCGCCGAGCACCTGCTCGAAGGAGATGCGCGCGGTCGCGCGGACTGCTTCCTGTGCGCCCGCGGTCCAGGCGAGGACCAGGGGGAGGGCGAAGGCGAAGGCTCGGTTCATGGCGTGCGCCGTTTCTACGTGGCACGCGCCCCCCGCGCCCGGGCAAACAGGCCCGACGTCACTCCCGCGCGGCAGCCGATCGTCCGAATCGCCGGTTCCTGCGCCCCTCCCCCCGGGTCATCGCCCGGCCACCGCCGCGCGCGCCGCGGCGAGCGCCGCGTGCACCGCGGCGCGGTCGGCGTCGTCCTCCGGCAGGACGCGCTCGGCGATCGAGACCGCCTCGGCGAGCACCTTCGCCGCCTCGTCGTGCGCCTCGGTCGCGACCAGAGCCCGGCCGAGCAGGCGGCGGACGGTGACCTGCATGCGGTGCGCGGAGTCGAGGTGCGCCGCCGCGATCCGCAGCGCGCGACGGTAAGGGTCGAGCGCGAGGTCGGGCCGGCCGACCAGCTCGAACACGAGGCCGGCGTTGATGAAGACTTCGAGGAGGTTCGCCCCGTCCGCCGCCGAGGCCAGCGCCTCGAGCCCGCGCACGAGGCGGGGCACCGCCTCCGTGCCGCGCCCGAGCCCGGCGAGTGCGGTGCCGGCGATGACCTCGCACAGCCCGTGCCGCCCGGGGTCCGGCTGCGGCTCGCGCGCGACGTTGGCGAGCGCCGCCTCGACCGTGGCGAGCGCGGCCGCGTAGTCGCCCAGCGCG
>DATGPD010000241.1:0-6924 GCA_035305285.1 Planctomycetota bacterium | reverse complement strand
ACCGCGAAGCCCGTGGTGAACTCGGTGCCGTCGACCACGATCCTGCTCTTCTTGGGGTCCAGCTCGGTGCGCGCGACCGGATAGCGCATGAAGTACGACCAGCCCTTGCCGGTCTTCTCGCCGAGCGGCTTCAGGCCGCATCGTTCGAAGTGCTCGGCGATGTAGCGCGCCGCGGCAACCTGGCCTTCGCTCCCGGTGTAGCGGCCTCCATACGCATCGGAGGCCAGTTCGACCGCGTGCCTCTCCAGGTCGGCGCGATCGATCTCGGCGAGGCCGGGCGGCGCGTTCTGCGGCAGCGCGACGGGCGTCTCGTGCTGCGCAGGCAGCAGCGTGACGAGAAGGACGGCGAGGACGCGGTGCGGCCGGCTCACGGGTGCGCGGAGTATAGGAGCGCCGTGCACGGCGCGGCCCCTCACCACAGCGCGCGCACGCGGAAGCGTCCGTCGACGCAGCCGGTGAGCACCAGCAGCCGCGCCAGTCCGTGCTCGCGCAGCAGGGGCGGCCACCGGCGGACCCAGTCGCCGAGGTCGGCAACCTGCGCCGGCACGGCGCCGGCGCCGAACCCTTCGCGGAACACCTCGGCGCATACGTCGAGAAACGCCTCGACGGCGAGCGCGCCGATGCCCTGGAAGCCGGGCGGCGCGCGACGGCGCGCGGCCTCGGCCTCCGCCGGCGGCCCCGCCTGCCCCCCGCGCGCCGCCTTCAGCATCGCCTCGAGCTGCAGGCCGCCGTCCGTGCCGAACGCGACCAGCACCCACTCGCGCTCCGCCGCGAAGGAGATGCGCGGCAGGAGCCAGCCGTCCTCGTAGTCGGCGCGCAGCGCTCCTCCGGTCTCTTCGACGACGAACCCCCGCGTGCGGAGAGCCCTCGCGAGCGCGACGCGGAACGCCGCTGCGTCGGTCACCGGCATCGCGATGCACACCATCGAATCCGCAACCGGAGGCTCGCCGCCGTCGTCCGGCGCACGCCCCAGGATCACGACCTCGTCGCGCAAGCGGCCGAACAGCTCGGCACCCGGATCGACGCCGCCCAGGTCCTTCCTCGTCGCGGCGAGCAGCTCGGCCTCGGGCATGCCGCGCACCTTCGCGACGCTGCGCAGGCAGGTTCGCCACAACGCGGCCGCGTCCATCCGACCGACGAGCCAGGCGACCGCGCGCGGCGTGACGAGCGCACCGAGCGCCGGCACGCCGGCGCACTCCGGGAAGAAGCCGGCGAAGATCCCGCGCTCGCCGGCGCCGAACTGCAGGGCGACGTCGAGCCGGACCCGCGGACCGTCCGTGCCGACTACGAGCGAGAGTTCGCGGAGCGAACCGTAGCCTTGCACCTCGAACGCCGGGTCCGACGCCGTGCTCGGGTCCAGGCGCAGAGCGCGCGCGAGGTCGAGGGTGACGCGCAGAGGTTCGCTCGCGGCGTCGTGGCCCGCGCCCGCGCGCAGCCATGCGAGGCCGTCGCGCACGGCGCGTTCGAGGTGCTCGGGCCGCTCGGCGATCCAGGCGACGACCCGGCCCTCGATCTCCTCGGGCACCGTACAGCAGCCCACCGGGCCGCGGGCCACGGTCCAGGCACGTCCGTCGATCCGTTCCTCGCTCCGCTCGGGCATCAGCCGCAGGAGCGGTCGCACGAGATCGACGAGCGCACCGGCGTCGCCGCCGGCCTCGGGGACGAGCGCGACCGCGCCGTACACCTGCATGCCCGCCCGGTCGGGCACGCCCCAGAGACCGATCGTCGCACGGCCGCCGAACGCGAGGAGACGCGCGCGCGCCTCGGCGCGGCGTTCGCCGTGCAGCCCGCCCCACCAAGCATCGAACCGCGCGACCCACGGCGCGAGCAGCTCCTCGTCTGCCGACGAGGACAGAAGGCTGCCGAGGTTGGTCGGCAGGAAGTGCGCCCGCCACGCCGCCGGGCCGGCCACGTCGACGCGCAGGATCGGAGTCGCCTCCGCCCCGGGCGCGGCGGTCGCGTCCTGGGCGCGCGCCGCCGGAAACGCCAGGAGGAACGCCGAGACGAACGCACAGCGGGCGAGGGGCGCCATCGCGCTGCGAGCGTAGCGTGGGCGGCGCGCGCCAGCGGGCGAGCGGGCCGCGAAGGGTCGATTTCGGCACGCGCGCGACGGGTCGGTTCCGCCCGCGGAGCACCCCGGACCGCGGCGACAGCGAATCGCTCCGCGCAAGTCCGCCGCGGCTGCGCCGCGAAGTGCCCGCACGAGCCGACCCGGAGCCGAGGCCGCCGTGCGCGCGCCGCACGAGAATGTGTGCACGCACCACGCCAGCGTGCCGCTCGACGAACCGAGTACCGCGGACGGCCTGCGCTGCGGCTACCACGGCCGACCGTGCGCGCCGGCGAAGGGGTGCAACGGTACTTGCGGGCTCCGGACCCCGCGTCGTCGACGCGGCCCTGCCGTCCGCACGGTGCCCGTCGCCCGCAAGATCGTCTCCGCTCGGCGCAGCGGTCGAGCACGCCGGAGCACGCGTGCGCCGTGCCCGTCAGCCGAGGTACTCGCGCACGAGCAGCTCCAGCCGGCGCCGCGCGTCGGCGGTCACACGGTCCTTCGCGGTGAGGATCGCGTTCGCCATCTCGCCCTTCGCCGAGGGCTGCGCGGGCGCGGCGGCGATCAGGCGCGCGCAGTGGTCGACGACCTGCTTGGCGCGCGCGACGTTCTGCTGCAACACGCGCAGGATCGCCTGCACGTCGACGTCGCCCTCGACCTCGTGCCAGCAGTCGTAGTCGGTCGCGAGCGCGACGGTCGCGTACGCGATCTCCGCCTCGCGCGCGAGCTTCGCCTCCTGCAGGTTGGTCATCCCGATCACGTCGACGCCCCAGCTCCGGTAGAGCTTCGACTCGGCGCGGGTCGAGAAGTGCGGGCCCTCCATGCACAGGTAGGTGCCGCGGTCGTGCACCTTCGCGCCGCTCTGCCGCGCCGCCTGCAGGACGATCTGGCGCAGCGGCTCCCACACCGGGTCGGCGAAGTGGCAGTGCGCGACACAGCCGTCGCCGAAGAAGGTCGACTCGCGCGTGCGCCCGCGCGTGCGGTCGATGAACTGGTCGACGATCACGAGGTCGCCCGGCGCGATGTGCTCCTTCATGCTGCCGACCGCGGAGATCCCGACCACCGCCTCCATGCCGAGCTGCTTCATCGCGTGCATGTTGGCGCGGAACGGCAGCTCGTGCGGCGCGAGGCGGTGCCCGCGCCCGTGGCGCGGCAGGAACGCCATCTTCACGCCGTGCAGGCGGCCGACGATCAGCGCGTCGCTCGGCGCGCCGAACGGGGTCGAGACCTGCACTTCTTCGGCGTCCTGCAGGCCGGGGAGGTCGTAGAGGCCGGAGCCTCCGATCACGCCAAGGGTTCGTTCGGTCATCGGGAGTCGTCGGGTTCGCGCCGCACGCGCAGCGCGGCGCGCGGAACGTTAGCAGGCTGCGGCCCGCGGGACGCCGGCAGACGGCCGGATGCCAGCGCGTTTCCGCGGACGAAGGCACGCGACGCGCCGCCGTGCGCAGCCCTCGCACGACGGTGCGCATCGTCCACGCCGCGCGTGCCTCACCGGGCGGGAAACGCCGCTTCGACCTCGTCGCCCGGGTCCAGCCGGAACTGCGATGTCTTCTCCCGGCCCAACCGGAGGAACCAGTCGAACTGCACGGCCGCGTCCGGGATCGGGCGCACCGTGAGCCAACCGTCCGCATCGGTGGCGGCACCGGCTTGCTCGCCGAGGAAGGGGTAAAGCGCGATCGCCACGGGCGTCGACGACGCGCCCGCCGAGCGCAGGCTCCGACTGGGCTGCGGTGGCGCCGGCAAGCACGACGAGCAGTGCGAGCCGGATCATGGAGCGATGGTGGGCGATGGTGGCGGCGCGCGGACGTCGGTCGCGCAACGGAAGCGGCGTGCGGCCGCGCCCGCGACGTCACCCTGCGGGCGCAAACGCCGCGACGTCGCTTCCTCTGCGCCTACGCGCCGTCGGTCCGTTCCACGGCGGCGAGCGCGGCGGCCTTCGCCTCGCGCATCAGCGGCGGCGGCGCGCAGCCTCCCGTCGGCACCCAGACGACGTGGTCGCCCAGCCGGCGCGCGAGCCCCTCCCACAGCTCGCGGTGCGCCACCTCGCGGCCCGCGCTCGTGCGCCAGCCGCGCTGCTGCCAGCCGCGTAGCCAGCGGGTTGCGCCCTCGACCACGTAGTCGTCGGCGCAGAACACCCGCACCGGCCCCGGGCGGGTGAGCGCCGCAAGCCCCGAGAGCACCGCGAGCAGGGCGAGCCGGTTAGGGGTCGTGTCGGCCTCGAAGCCGCGCAGCGTCTTCCTGGCGTCGCCGGAGCGCAGCACGCACGCCCACGCGCCGTTGCCGGTCACCGGCGAGCAGGCGACCGCGCAGAACAGGTCGACGGTGTCCGCCGCCGGTCGCGCCGGCACCGCCCCCTGCCGACCGGCGCGGATCGCCGCTGCGGCGAGCGCGTCGGCGCGCTCGTTGTGCTCGTTGCCGGCGTGGCCGCGCACCCAGTGCCAGCGCACCTCGTGGCGCTCGATCTCGACGGCGAGCGCCTGCCACAGGTCCTGGTTCTTCACCGCGTCGCGGCCGGCCGTGCGCCAGCCGTTGCGCCGCCACGCGTCGATCCACAGCGTGATCCCCTTGCGCAGGTAGAGGGAGTCGGTGTGCAGGTCGACGCTGCTGTTCGCCGGCAGTGCGCGCAGCGCCTCGATCGCCGCGGTCAGCTCCATGCGGTTGTTGGTGGTGTGCTCCTCGCCGCCGGACAGCTCGCGTACCGTGCGCCCGCCGGAACGCAGCACGACGCCCCAGCCGCCGCGCCCGGGGTTCGGATGGCAGCCGCCGTCGGTGTAGACGACCCACGCGGAGCGTGAGCCGTGCGCACCGTCCCCGGCGCCCCGCGCGGTGCCGCTCATGCGCCGTCGTCCTCGACGGGCGCGCTCCGGCGCCGCGCCTCGTTGCGCCGCTCGGTGCCCCAGCGTGACGCGGTCAGGCACTTGATCAGCATGGTCGCGTACGCGCCGCGCGGCAGGGTGAACGACAGCTTCAACGCGAGCCCGTCGCCGTGCTTGTCGCGCCGCGGACCGAACAGCTTCAGCTCGCCGGGGATCAGGAGCGGCGTGCGCAGCTCGGTCTTCAGCTCCAGCCCGGGGAGCGCGGCGCGCTCGCAGTCGGCGACCGTGACCCGCTCGCGACGGAGCACCGCGTCGAGTGCGGCGCGGAAGCTCGGCTCGCCGCCGGCGAGGTCACCGGCGAACAGCGGCGCCTCCATCTTTTGGATCCGCTCGACCTGATCGGGCGGCAGCTTGCTCCACGCGCGCAGCCTGCCGAGCACGGTCCACACCTCGGTCTGGTTGCCCGGGCGCAGCTCGAAACGCAGCCAGCGGCTGAACGCGCGGTTCCACAGGTAGCTCTGGTAGGCGTACGCGTGGATCAGCTTGGTGCGCTGCGGCAGCGCGGCGAGCGCCGCCTCGAAGTCGCCGGTCGACTGCAGGATGGCGAACACGCGACGGAACGCCGGACCGCGCGCGATCTGCGCGCACGCGTCCCAGTCGCCCCACTTCGCGCGCAGGATGCGCTTGAGCTTGACGTCGCCGGTGATCGCGTGGGGCGAGGGCATGGCGATCAGCGCCTGCAGCGCGCGCTCGTACTCGCCGGCGAGCACGTCGCGCATGATGAAGCCCTGGCCGTGCCGCACGTTGCCGAAGCGCTGGTCGTCGTAGTAGTTGGGGAACCCGCTGCGCTGCACTTCGGCGGCGCGTGCGCGCAGGCGCTCGACCTCGCGTTCGGTCAGCTCACGCAGCACGATCTCGAACGCGTTCCCGCGGCTCTGCTTGCTGGTGATCGCGTGCGCCGCGCGTCCGACGAAGGTCACCTCCAGGTCACGCCGGCGCAGGTCCAGGCGCTTGCCGCGCACGCTGATCCACTGCTCGGTGATCCCCTGACGGTCCTTGAGGCCGGCGAACGCGATGTCCCGGCGCGACACGTCGCAGTGCCGCGCGACCTCGGTCAACGCCTGCACCGTGTCGAGCTTGGACTTCCGCAGCAGATGCACGAAGTGCTCGCCGCGCGGATCGGGCTCGAAGTCGAGCAGTTCGCGGACGCGGAAGTCTTCGGGTCGGACCTTGAGGCGCATGACGTCGGATCACCGTGCCGAGAAGCGGCGCACGCGCGCGAGCGCGGCGGCCAGCTCGGCGGGCAGCGGCGCCTCGACCGCGAGCGCGCCGTCGTCGCGCTGCAGCACGAGGCGCGAGGCGTGCAGGAACAGGCGCTGCAGGAGCGGCCGCTCCTGCACGCCCACGCGCGGCTTGTAATGCCGCTTCAGCTCGGAGACGAACAGCGCGGCGGCGCCGCCGTAGTCCGGGTCGCCGACCAGCGGGTGGTGCAGCGCGGCGAGGTGCGCGCGCAGCTGGTGGCCGCGGTCCGTGCGCGGCACGGCGTGCACGAGCGTGTGCCGGGCGAAGGTCTCGACGACCTCGAGCTCGGTGCGCGCCGCGCGCGCGCGCTTGTGTCCCGCGGCGTACGGGCGCACGAACCCCGGACGCTCGCGGTCGGGGCCGAGCGCCTTCTCGATGGCCTGCGTGGCGCGCGCGACCTTCCCCTCGACCAGCGCGACCCAGGTCAGGGTGAGCCGCCCGGCCGCGAACGCTTCGGTCGCCGCGCGCAGCGCGGCCGGGTGTCTGGCGAGCACGGCGAGGCCCGAGGCCTGGGCCTCGACGCGCAGCACCGGCTTGCCCTGCGCCCCGCCGAGCGCGGCGAGCACCTCGTCGAGCCCCGTCCCGGCCGGCTTGTCGACCACCAAGAGGTCGGCGTCCTCGTGCACGACCCGCGGCACCGGCGGCGCGGTGTTGCGCGGCCGGGGACGCGGCGGCGGGGTCCCGGGCGGCCGCGTGATGTCGATCACGTCACCGCGCCGCAGGGTGGTGTACGGCGTGCCGATGATCCGGTTGACCTTG
>DATGPD010000240.1:0-6103 GCA_035305285.1 Planctomycetota bacterium | reverse complement strand
GGACTCGGTGCACGCCCGCACGCGCGCGCCGAGGCTTTCGAGGTGGCCGTGCACCTTCTCGCCGAGCAGGCGCCTGGCGGTCGGCGACCAGCACAGGCGGACGTCCGACGGCAGGTCGGGACGCGCGCGCGGCGCGCGCGTGCGCTCGGCGACGGAGGGAGCCGGCGCAGGAGGGCCTTCGATCACGGTGCGCCGCAGTGGCGCGGGCTCTGCCGTCTCGCGCGCGGGCGTGGGCGGGGGGAGGTCCGGGACCGCGGGCGCTCCGGCCAGGCCGAGCAGCGCTCCGCTGAGCGCTGCGGCCACCACGCACAGCAGCTTGTCCCGTCGCGCCATCCCCCCTCCGGGCGTGCCCGGCGGCGCGCCCGCTCCGACATCGGATCAGGCGAGGGGCCGCGTTGATCGTCGGCGGAAAAAGGCGTCTGCGCCCGATGCCGCCGCGAGGCCCGCGCGGTCGTGGTCGCCGGGATGGCGGCGTGGTCGCTTGCGCCGCCGGCGATCGCACCGCGCGGCGCACCGGCGCTAGAACGTCAGGCGGAACACCAGGCCCTCGCCGAGCCGGGTGTAGCCCGCGCGCCCGCGCGCGAGCCCTTGTGCGGCCGACACCGTCGACATCGGGAAGGCGCGCACGCCGACCACCGGCCCGAGCGTGAACGCGAGCCCGTCCGACGTCGCGAGGTTCACCGCCGGGTTGACCCGGTCGTCCTGAACGAGCCACTGGCCGTACAGCGTGTTGTTGCACAGCGCCGGGTCCGCGGGCACGGGAACCTGGACGGCGGCAGTCCCTGCGATGTTGGTCGGCGCCGGCAGCGGGACGAGGAGGTCGGTGTAGATCGAGCACGCCCCGAGGCCGAGGAAGCCGAGACCCAGCGGCAGCGGCGCGCCCATCCAAGAGGTCGTGTTGCTGCCGAGGTAGGCGACCGCGGGCGCCGACGGCTTGCTGCCGTACAGCCAGAACTCGAGGTTGCCGCCGCCGGGGTTCGGCGCGAAGCCGTTGCACCGGTTCTGGTCGACCGGGCAGCCGGCCGCGGTGGGGCTGAGAAGCTGCGTCGTGCCGGACGTCGGCGGCTCGACGATCGCGTCCACCATGTAATCGAACGTCGGCGAAGTGGACTCGTAGGCCGCGTGCAGGATGCCGAGGTGCCCGCCGCCGTACAGGAAGGGGCGGTCGAGGACGAATGCGAGGTCGAACGGCGCCGTCGGGCCCGTGCCGCGCGGCAGGTCCGGGAAGTTCACGAGGATCGGCGTCATCACGGCGGTCCAACCCGTGCGCACGATGAGGTTCGGCGGGTTGAGCACCGGCCCGGTGTAGTTCTGCATCCAGATTTCCCAGATCGCCGGCGTCGGCTGGCCGCGCGAGATGCGCTGCATCGTCGCGACCGTCGGGGTCTGGGCCCAGTCGCGGCGGTAGGCGATCTGGCTCAGCATCGCCCCGTTCGGCACTGCGCCCAGCAGCGCCCGATCGACGTACTGGATGTGGGTGATCTGGTTGAAACCGAACGGCTCCGGATCGAGGCCGTTGCCGTCGACGTTGTCGAAGCCGGCCGGGATTACGACCGAGGTCTGGGCCGGCAGCCATGCAGACAGGGTGGCCGCGGCGACAGCGAACGGCACAAGACGATTCATGGCGGTCCTCTCGAGGGGAAGCGCGGACGAGGATCGGTAGGGTAGCCGTGGGTGGAGCGACCCACAGAGGACGACGGCGTCAGGTTGGTAACCGGTGTGTACCGAACGTGCAGCGGGCCGTCGGACCCGCTGCACCGCGTTGCCGCGGAGCGCACGGGAGGGCGGGGCAAACGAACTGCGCATGCCGCCGCGATCGGGGGATGGCCCGCCGCCGCTCGAGGCGAACCGCCGGACTCGGAGCAGCGCGCGCGGGTGCGCGCAAGGCAGGAGGAGCAGGAGGAGGAAGGCAACGGCGGCCGGTGCCCGCCGGAGTGCGCGGCGCTGCCCGGGCGTGCGGAGTTCGTGTGGCTCGAGCTGGCGCCGCGCCGTCCGACGAGCGGGCCGGACTGCTCGAGAGCCGCACTCGCCGAGGGCCCGAGGTTGACGAAGGGGGGGCGGCGAACGCCGGCTGCCTCTGGAAGGCAATCGCGTGACGGTGCCGAGCCTCCCTCCCGGCCGCACGCTTGACGCGGACAAATTGTCCCGGACAATCGCCTCCTATGTCCGAGCCGGATGCCGAAGGTCGAGCTGCCGAGATCGCCGCGCACTTCGCGGCGCGCATCGCGGCCGGCCAGCTCGCGCCCGGGGAGCGCCTCCCGACGATCCGCGC
Organism: Planctomycetota bacterium; assembly: GCA_035305285.1. GTDB lineage: Bacteria > Planctomycetota > UBA1135 > UBA1135 > UBA2386 > DATGPD01. The sequence continues at coordinate 3,831 of DATGPD010000240.1, read as the reverse complement.
GGTCGCCGCCGAGTGGGACGTGCCCCGCGGCGTCGCGCACGCCGCCTACCGCCGCCTGCAGGACAGCGGCCTCGTGGTCGCGACCGTCGGGCGGGGCACGGTGGTCGCATCGGCATCCGCCGAACGGCGCGGGCACGAGCCGCTCGCCCGCGCGGCGCGGGCCGCGCTGCAGGCCTGTGCGCACGCGCAGGTCGGCACGCTCCCCGAGGGTGAAGCCGAGGTCGCCGACTTCGCGCAGTTCCTGCCCGACTCCGCCTCGTTCGCGGTCGACGAGTTTCGCGAGTCGCTGGAGCGCGCCCTGCGCGACCGCGGCCACGAGCTGCTCGGCTACGGCGAGCCCGCCGGCGACGCCGATCTGCGCCGCCTGCTCGCGGACCGTGCGGCGCCGACCGATCCCGGCGCAACGCCGGACCACGTGTTGATCACGAGCGGCGCGCAGCAGGGGATCGACCTCGTCCTGCGCACCTTCACCTCGCCCGGCGACGCGGTGATCGTCGTGGTGCCCTGCTACCACCACTTGTTCGGCTTGCTCGCGAGCCACGGCGTCGACGTGTTGCCGGTCTGGTGGACCGAGGCGGGGCTCGACCTCGACGCGCTGGCGCGCGCGTTGCGGTCGCCGCGCGCGCGGCTGCTGTACGTCATGCCGACGTTCCAGAATCCGACCGGGCGATCGCTCGACGCGGCGGAGCGCCGCGCGCTGCTTCAGCTCCTGGAGCCGACGCGCACGCCGATCCTCGAGGACGACTGCGCGAGTGAGCTGCGCTTCGCCGGTGAGCCGCTGCCGTCGCTGCGCAGCCTCGATCGGCGCGGGCTCACCGTCACCGTGCGCAGCTTCAGCAAGGAGCTGTTTCCCGGCGTGCGGATCGGCTGGCTGGTCGGCGGACCGCGCGTGCTGCCCGCGATGGCGGCCCTCAAGCGCTACTGCGACCTGGAGACCACGCCGCTGCTGCAGGCCGCGCTGGTCGACTTCGCCGCGCGCGGCGGGCTCGACCGGCACGTCGCGGCGCTGCGCGCGCGCCTGCGCGATCGGCACGACGTGGCGCGCGCCGCGTTGCGCCGCGCGATGCCCGAGGGCGCGCGCTGGACGACGCCGGACGGCGGGTTCGCGCTGTGGCTGACCGTCGCGCCGGACCTCGACGCCGCGGCGCTCGCCGAGGCCGCCAGCCGGCGCGGCGTGTGCGTCGCACCGGGCGCGCTGTTCGACCCCGAGCGGCGGCCGAGCGCCGCCGTCCGCCTCTCCCTGTCGCGCGTCGAGCCGGACCGCATCGCGGCCGGCATCGACGTGCTCGGTGCGTGCGCCGCCGCGCTGCGCAGCGCGCGCGCCGCGACCCGCCTCCCCCTGATGCTCTGAGACACTCCCATGAAGACCCCGATTCCGGGTTTCACCAGCGAAGAAGTGCAGGTCAAGATCGGCTTCTGCGAGCAGCTCGCGGGCGGCGTCATCATGGACGTCGTCAACGCCGAGCAGGCCAGGATCGCGGAGGCCGCCGGCGCCGCGGCGGTGATGGCGCTCGAGCGCGTGCCCGCCGACATCCGCAAGGACGGCGGCGTGGCCCGCGCCGCCGACCCCAAGGTGATCAAGGAGATCCAGGCGGCCGTGTCGATCCCGGTGATGGCCAAGGTGCGCATCGGGCACTTCGTCGAGGCGCAGGTCCTGGAGGCGCTGAAGGTCGACTGCATCGACGAGAGCGAGGTGCTGACCCCGGCGGACGAGGAGTTCCACATCGACAAGCGCGCGTTCAAGACGCCGTTCGTGTGCGGCTGCCGCGACCTCGGCGAGGCGCTGCGTCGCATCCACGAGGGCGCGGCGATGATCCGCACCAAGGGCGAGGCGGGGACCGGCAACATCGTCGAGGCGGTGCGCCACATGCGCGCGGTGACCTCGGGCATCCGCGCGCTGCGCGGGCTCGCGCCGCGCGAGCTGGCCAAGAAGGCGACCGAGTACCGCGTGCCGGTCGAGCTGGTCGAATGGGTCGCGACCGAGCAGCGCCTCCCGGTGCCGAACTTCTCGGCGGGCGGCGTGGCGACCCCGGCGGACGCGGCCCTGATGATGCAGCTCGGCGCGCAGGCGGTGTTCGTCGGCTCGGGGATCTTCAAGTCGAGCAATCCCGAGCAGCGCGCGCGCGCGATCGTGCGCGCGGTCACCAACTTCGCCGATCCGGCGGTGATCGCCGAGGTGAGCGAAGGCCTGGGCGAGCCGATGCGCGGCATCGACGTCGCCGCCCTGCCGCAGGAGGAGCGACTCGCGACCCGAGGGTGGTGACGTGACGCGCCGCGCGGAGGTCGGCATCCTCGCCCTGCAGGGCGACTTCGCGGAGCACGCTGCCGCGCTGCAACGCCAGGGCCTCGGGACGCGCCTCGTGCGCCGCCCCGCGGACCTGGCCGGGCTTTCCGGCCTGGTGCTGCCCGGCGGCGAGAGCACGACGATGCTCCGCCTGCTCCAGGCGCAGGGCCTGGAGCAGCCGCTCACCGAGCTCCTCGCCGCGCAACGCGTGCCGGTGCTCGCCACCTGCGCCGGCCTCATCCTGCTGGCGCGCAAGGTCTCCCGGCCCGAGCAGCGTTCGTTCGGCGTCCTCGACGTCGACGTGGAGCGCAATGCCTACGGTCCGCAGATCGCGAGCGGCGTGTTCCCGCTGCACGGCGACGGCGTCCCGCCGGGGACCACCGGCGTGTTCATCCGCGCGCCGCGCGTCGTGCGCGCGGGCCCGGACGTCGAGGTCCTCGCGCGCCGCGACGGCGATCCTGTGCTGGTGCGCGACCGTGCGATCCTCGGCGCCTGCTTCCACCCCGAGCTGGATGCCGACCACCCGGTGACCCGCTCGTTCGTCGCGATGGTCCGCGGCGCGGCGGTCGAGCAGGGCTCGCTGCTCGCCGGCTGAGCGCGCGCTCAGCGCGGGCGCAGCCTTCCGGCGAGGTTCGCGGTCATGAGCCCGAGGTGCGCGGCGGCGACGCGCAGCACGCGCATCTTGCTCGCGCCGGCGCGCCTGCGGCGCAGGACCGCGGGAATCTCGACCACGGTGAACCCCGCGCGCAGGGCGCGCAGCAGCATCTCGGTGACCCCGGCGAAGCCGCCGCGCGCGGGCGTGCAGCGCGCGAGCACCGCGCGGCGTTGCACGCGGACCATGCTGGTGAAGGTCGCGATGCGCCGGCCGCTGGTCAGCCGGTGGCCGAGCGACGCGCCGCGCGACAGCAGGAGGCGCCAGCCCGGGACGCCTTCGACCGCGCCGTCGCGGTGGTAGCACGACGCGAGCGCCACGTCGGCGCCCTGGTCGCACGCGCGTGCCAGCGCGCCGAGCAACGCGGGTTCGTAGGTGAGGTCGGCATCGAGCCAGCCGATCAGGTCGCCGCGTGCGGCGTTGCTGCCGGTCAGCAGCGCGGCGGTGAGGCCGCGGTTCTCCGGGTGCGCCACCACGGTCGCGGGCAGCCCGCGGGCCGCTTCCTCCAGGCGCGTCCGCGTGTCGTCCGTCGAGCCGTCGTCGACGAACACGAAATCCAGCGGTCGCACGGCACCTTCTTCCGATACGAACGCCGCGAGCGCGCGGGCAAGCGGCGCGACGTTGTCGGCCTCATTGTAGAACGGCACCACGACCGTCATTGCTGCCTGCGCGGCGCCCACCAGGTATCATCCTGTGCTCACCGGACGACTCCAGCAACCATGAACCGACCCTCGCACTGGATCATCGCCCTGTTCGCGGTGATCGGGCCTGCCTTGTGGATCTGGGGGTTCACCGAGGGCTTCGGTGAGGGCCGCGATTCGGCGGTGGCGGGACCGCAGCGCGTGCGCCTGATGGCGCCCACGACGCCGCCGTCCGACCCGGTGGAGATCCCGCT
>DATGPD010000239.1:0-4187 GCA_035305285.1 Planctomycetota bacterium | reverse complement strand
CATCGCCGCGTCTTCGCCGAGCCCGGCGAACAGGTTGAGCACACGCTTGCCGGCGAGCGGCCCTCCCCAGGCGAGGATCTGTTCGTAACCGTTGCGCCACCACTCCCGCCAGAGCGCGTCGCGCTCGTGCCGTCCGCTGCTCCAGTAGCGGTCGAAGAACTGCCGGTTGCGCACCGCGCGCAGGTGCGTGCGTTCGTCGCCGGGGCCCGGCTGCAGCCGGCGCAGCGGCGGCCCGCGCTGCGGGGAGCCGCGGGACGGCAGCGGGTCAGTTGCCATGGCGCCACCGCGACGACGAGACGGGACGGACCTCAAGCGTGGGGGCGCTGCACTGCATGGTGCGAGACGAGAGGCGCAGGGCCGTGCGACGCCCCTGCGCCTCAACAGTCCGGGACGGGTGCCGCTCGCGCAAGGGGGCGGGAAAGGTCGGGGGTTCCCGCCTCGGTGCGCGGCAGCTCCGCGCACGCGCCCAAAGGTGTCCGCGCGCGCACGCGCGCGGACCAGCGGCTCACTGCAGCTCCGCGACGGGGCAGCCGCCGAAGAACACCGTGCCGCTCGTCGTCGGCAGGGTCGACCAGGCGTACGCCGACGCGTGCGACAGCGCCGGATCGCTCGGGAACGTCGACGCACGGGCGTTCGAGAGCACGACGGGCAGGAACGGGGCCGGCTGTCCGACATCCGGGGCCGCGAGCTGCGAGTAGATCGTCGCCCCGACCAGCGCCGCGTTGTACGGGAAGCCGAGGTGTCGGGCGAGGAGCTGGCCGCTCGCGTTGGACTGGCCGACCACGAACGGCGGCACCGTGATCGCGTGCACGGTGGAGCACAGGAAGGGGAGGGTGATGTTCGCGTCGGCGACGTCGAGCATCAGGAAGACCGGCGCGTTCGCCGGGGCGTTGGTCGCTGCGACCTGGAGGTGCATCGCGTAGTCGCCCAGCGGAGCGCCGCCGTTGCGTGCGGCGGCGGTGTGCGCGAAGGCCGACGTGCGGCCGGTCGCAATGCACCCGGTGCCGACCTGCGCGCCCGAAGCCGACGGGTACTGCAGGAACTCGCGGTCCATCAGCACGAGCCCGGTGTTGGTCGAGTTCTGCATCGAGATGTCCCAGAGGAACGCGCCGCCCCCGTGCGTGTACGGCACGCTGAACATCACCGAGAAGTTGAACGGCGCCGGTGCGGGAGAGGGCTGGGCGGACCAGTCCGGGAAGTTCGTCGGCTGCATCGGGTAGACCGTGGTCGGCGCACTCGCGTAGTTCAGGTCGAACTCGTTGGTGAGGAAGTTCCAGTTGGCAGGGCCGAGCTTGACCTCGAAGTCGAACGTGCGCGCCGTGTAGCTCGAGTTCGAGGCGGCCGTGCCGTCACGCCGGAAGGCGATCCGCGTCCAGACGGCGGGCGACGGGTTGGTGGCGTCAATGCCCTGCATGCGCCGGTTGGGACCCCAGAACGAGAAGCTGACGTTGCCCTCGGTGGCGCTCATGCCGGCCGGGGTCGTGGTCTGCGCCGGGAGCGCGGACAGCAGTCCGCAGGTTGCGAACAGGGAGAAGCGGTTCATCGCTCGAGTAGACAGAGAAGGAAGGGGGACGGAAGGAAGCGGCACGGGCCGCGAAGCGCGCCATGGTAGCCCGCCCGCGTCCGAGCGACGGCTCCGCGTGCGCCGGTTCATACGGCGGCCCGCATGACGGGTCGGACCAGGTACGCGAGCGCCCATGACGAGGCGCTCTCGGCCCGTCAGTGCGGCCGGCTCTCGCCGAGCATGCCGCGCAACGTCGCCAGTGCCGCCGTGTAGTCGAGGTCCGCGATCTCGGCGGCGAGTACGTCGGCGGCCGGGCCCAGCCGCGCACTGAGTTCGGCTTCGTGGAGGAGGAACAGTTCGCGGGCCTCGAGGCTGTCGGCTTCGAGCAGCTCGGTGAGGCGCGCGACCACGCTCTCGACGACGCGCGCGTCGCGCCCCGGGCCGGCGGACACCGCGGGAGGCGCGTGGCCGGTGGGCGTCGGATCGGGCAGGCGGGCGAGGATCGCATCGGTCAAGCGCGCCAGCTCGGCGTCGAGCGCCGCGGCCAGGGGGGCCGCGCGGTCGAGCGCGCGGTCGCGCAGGAGGGGCTCGAGGTCGCGCGCGAGCGCGTGGACGCGCGTCGCGCCGAGCGTCGCGGCGGCGCCCTTCAGCGCGTGCATGGCGATCGCGGCTTCTTCGAGCCGGGCCGGGTCGCCGGCGGCGAGGTCGGCAGGCAACTTGCCGAGCGCCGCGCGCTGGCGCAGCGCGAAGCGGCGCAGCAGGCGCACGTAGGTCGCGTCGCCGCCGACGTAACGCCGGCCGAGCGCGACGTCGAGGCCGTCGATCTCGCCCAGCAACTCGCGCAGGCGCACCTGGTCGCGGTGCGGCGTCGCGGCCGACGGGCCGGCCGAGCCGGCGAGCGCACGTGCGAGCGTCGTCAGCAGCAGGTCGGCGTCGACCGGTTTGGCGAGGTGCCAGCCGACGCCCGATTCGGGATCGTCCCGCCCCGTGGCGGGCGAGCACAGCATCACGACGATGACGTCGTTGCCGGTCGGGAACCGGCGCACGGTGTCGCGCACGCGTGCCCCGTCGATCAGCGGCAGGTCGCGGTCGACCAGGATCGCGTCGTAGGTGATCGCACGCGCGCGCACGATCGCTTCGCGGCCGTCGCTCGCGACGTCGACGTGCATGCCCGCGCCGAGCAGCGGGCGGACCGCTTCCTCGCGCGCGGCGGCATCCTGGTCGGCGACCAGCACGCGCTTGCCGGCGAGCAGCGCGCGGCGGCACGCCTCGGCCGCGCGCACGGCGGGGTCGGGCGGCGGGGGAGCCGCCGGCGACGGCGGACGCCTTCTCCCCGGCAGCAGGAACGCGAGCGCGGCGAGCGCGGCAGCCGCGGCGGCGGCGAGTAGCGAGCCGGTCACGTTCCACGACAGCAGGGCCAGCGTCGCCGCGGCGACCGCACAGACCGCCGCGGCGGTCCGCCGACGCGCGCGCGGTGCACGTTCCGCGGCGCTCAAATGCGTTCCTCCCGCGGCGGGCCGTGGTGCCGCGCTCGACGCGTCGGGGATCGGTTCAACGGGGAACGCATGGCAAGCGCCGCGCCGGACCGCGCCGACGGCTGCGGCTCCGGCGGCACCGGCGGTGCCGCGCCGGCGTTGTGTCGTTCGCGGCCCATCGTTCGTGGCTCCGTGCGGCCGCGCGGCCGATCCTCGGTGGATCGAGCGGGTGCTCGCGGATCTCGGCCGGTCGGCGCCCATCGTGTCCGCGATGCGGGCTGCGTGCCAGGGCCGTGTGCCGTCCGGCGCCCTCCCCGATCCCGGTGCAGGCGCCCGGGGCCGGCCGCGCACCGGTCGGCGGGCAGCCGCAGGACGGTCGCCTTTCCCGGGAATGCGGGCGCAGCGGAGGTCGACGTCGTTCCTGCAACGAGGTCTCAATTCCGCGTTGCCCGCCGGCTTTCAGCTCATGGCGGATAGGCCGCAATCGCCCGGATCGCCGCCGCGCCGGGCGAATCCCGGGCATGTGCCGGAGACTTCCTCCTCGATCGCCGCGACGAAGGTCGCCTGCAGCACGTCCTCGGCCTCGACCGGGTCGCCCGACCAGGCGCGTCGTGAGCGCGGTCGTAGGCGCGGGCGAGCGCGTCGGGCACGCGGCTGCGCGCAAACTCGGCGAACGCGCGGTCGAGGGCGTTCACGGCCCACCTGCACCCGACGGCGTCGGGCGTTGCACGAGAACGTGCACGGTAGCGTGCCCGGCGGGGCGCGGCCGCGCGCGGCGCTAGCGGCCTGGGTGCCGCGCGGTGCGGCGGGCGAGCACCCGGTACAGCGGCCACATCAGCGCGATGCTCGCGACCGCGGCGAGCGTCGGCTGTGGGCGCTCGTGGACCGCGAAGCCGATCGTGCCGGCGAGGGCGAGCAGGTAGAGCACGGGCGGGAGCGGGAACCAGGGGATCGCGAACCGGCCGGGCAGCACGCCGCGGCGGCGGAGCGGGAACACCGCGAGCACGACCAGCCCGGCGAGCAGTGCCATCCCGGCGCCCGCGTAGAGCAGCATCGCGTCGAACGTGCCCGACCACAGCACGGCGAGCGCGATGAGCGCCTGCGCCGCGGTCGCTGCGGCGGGCGTGCCGGCGCGCGCGTGCACGGTGGCGAACGCCGCGGGCAGCAGGCGGTCGAGCGCCATCGCGAACGCGACCCGCGGGCCGGTG
>DATGPD010000238.1:0-2665 GCA_035305285.1 Planctomycetota bacterium | reverse complement strand
GGCCCGGTCGATGCATCACCCCGGGAAGGACGAGGAAGCATCGACTCCGCGGCCCGCGGCACGTCCGCACGAAGCGCGCGCAGCGGAGGGAACGGACCGCGCCGCGGTGAATCTGCCATGACAGGCACGCGGAGCGCGGGTGAGCACGAGCGCTCCGACAGTCAGGAAAGACGCGGGGCACGTCGGCATGGACGACGCGCCCCGCCAAGACCATTTGTGCGGCTCGCACCCCGCACAAAGTGACACGAGCAAGTGCGCTTGGATGTCGCCGTCGGCACGCAGCGCGGTCGGTCGCACCCGACCGGGCAATCGGATGCCGGTCTCCCGGCATCCTCGTCGAAGACCCCTCTGAGACGTTGCCTGCCGCGAACCAGCGGTGACGGCGCAGATGTTCGACTTGTCGGAGAACAAGTGGCAGGTCGTCTCACCTGCCACGCGCTGAGACGGACCCACATCGCGTGGTTGTTCCGTCGCCAGCGGAAAAACCTCGTCGCGCTCTTGCGCCCGACAGTCGGACAGGCGGCGTTCGCGCCGGCATCAACGTCGTTTCCGTCACGCGCAACCGCACGCCGGTCGCGGATCGACTCCGTCGCGACCGGGCCGATGAGACCGGCGATCAGCCGTCCGCGCGCCAGCGGAACACGCCGACCTGCCCCGGAGTCTCCTCGACGCCGACCTCGACCATCGCCGCCTGCACTCCGGGGAAACCCTCGTGCAAGCGCCGCAGCAGCTCGCGGCCGACGTGGGCGGCGAGGTTCTCCGCGCTCGTGTTGCTGATCGGCAGGACGAGCACCTCCTCGCTCGGCACGGAGTAGCGCCGCGTGCGGTAGGTGATCGCCGTCATCCCGTCGGCGCCGCGCGTCGCGCGCAGCTCGGGGTGCGTGCCGGGGATCAGCAGGTGCTCGTCCAGCTCTTCGACGATCTGCCGCACGAGCGGCTTGATCTCCTTGAAGTTCATCACGAGCCCGTGCGGGTCGAGCGGACCGTGCACCTCGACGTAGACCTTGTAGTTGTGGCCGTGCAGCCGCTCCGCCGTCCCGTCCGGAAAGATCAGGAAGTGCGCGGCGCTGAACTTCAGGTAGTCCTTGTGGATGCGGATCGACCAGGTCTCCATCGGCGGCCAGGGGTACGGGAGTGCGCCGGCAGGGCGGGCAGGCGGCACGCGGCACAATAGCGGGCGTGGCGATCGACCTGCATGCCGTCCCCTTCCGACCGACGCGCTACCGCGGCGTGTCGATCCACTTCTACTACAGCGACCGCGAGCGCGGGCACGCCGCGGTGATGATCCGGATGGAGCCCGGGTGCAGCTACCCGCGACACCGGCACAAGGGCGCCGAGGAGCTGCTGATCCTGCAAGGCGGCTACCGCGACGAGACCGGTGAACACCGTGCCGGCGACTTCGTCCGCTACGAGGACGGCACGTCGCACCATCCCGTCGCGCTGGACGGCGAGCCGTGCGTGTTCTTCGCGATCGCGCACGAAGGGATCGAGCTGCTGGCCTCGGACCTCGACCAGGCTTGACCGCGCGGGTTGCGAACCCGGCACGGGCCTCGCGTGGCGCAGAACCGGCGGAGAGCCGCGGCCCGACGCCGCGCGCTCCCCTCACGCGGGCGGAGCACCGGCCGGCCGCGTGGCGCGCACCGCGACCAGGAGCCCCGCGGCGAGCAGGCTCGCGGCGAGCACGTACGGGATTCCCGGCAGGTCGCGCGCGGCCTCGGGATCGATCCCCCACCGGAACACGTTCGTGTAGAGCCCGGGTCCGATCAGCGCGGCGATCCCGCGCAGACTCTGTTGCGCACCCTGCAGGCGGCCTTGTTCATTCGACGCGACGCGGCGCGACAGCAGGGACTGCGCCGCCGGCCCGCTGAACCCCCACAGCGCCATGATCGGCACCGCGAGCAACACGAGCGTCCCGGTCGGCGCGAGCGCGTAGGCGAGGAACCCGAGCACGCCGCACGACAGGCCGAAGAGCAGCGCGCGGCGCTCGCCGAAGCGGCGCACCACGCGGTGCGTCAGCCCGCCCTGGACCACCGCGCCGCCGAGCCCGACGAGGGTCAACGTGAGGCCGACGTCCAACTCGTTCCAGCCGTAGCGGTAGCCGGTGTAGAAGACGAACACCGCGGGGAACGACTCGTGCGCGAGGTTGTAGAGGAACACCACGCTCGCGAGCCCGAGGAGCTGACGGTGCGAACGGAGCAGCACGAGCGCTCCGACCGGATTGGCGCGTGCCCAGCGGAACGGCGCGCGCTGCTCGCGCGGCAGCGACTCGGGCAGGACGAACACGCCGTAGCACGCGTTGAGCAATGACAGGATCGCGGCCACCCAGAACGGCAGGCGCGGCTCGATCGTGCTCAGTGCGCCGCCGAGCGCCGGCCCGAGGACGAAGCCGAGCCCGAAGGCGGCGCCGAGCATGCCGAAGCCGCGCGCGCGCCGCTCCGGCTCGGTCACGTCCGCGACGTAGGCGAACGCCGTCGGGATGCTCGCCGCGGTGATGCCGGAGATCACGCGGGCGATGAACAACCACGTGAGGTCGGGCGCGAGCGCGAGCAGCAGGTAGTCGAGCCCGAGCCCGAAGTTCGACACGAGCACCACCGGCCGGCGCCCGAAGCGGTCGGACAGCGCACCGAGGATGGGCGAGGCGAAGAACTGCATCAGCGCCCACACC
>DATGPD010000237.1:0-10817 GCA_035305285.1 Planctomycetota bacterium | reverse complement strand
CGCCATCGAGACCACCGTCTCGGTGCAGCTCAACTGAGCTGTCGCGTGCGTCGGGTCGCTCCGCCATCGGTGGAGCGGCCCTTCGAATCGGTTCGGCGCCGAAGGTGCCTGACCTGCCCCCCCGACCCGGGGGCGTTCCGCCCGAGTTCGCCGGGCCGTCCCCGCCGCGCGTGGGGACGGCCCGCGTTCCTTTTCGGGACCTCCCTGCGGTCCCGAGGATGGGTTCGGCTCCGCAGGACCCGGGTTGGCCGGACAGCCGCTCGGCGCGCGTGACCGCGCAGCGCCCGGATCGCGACCGGAGCGGGGCGGGGGTGAGGAGTCCGGCCGCTTCCGTGGCCCGGAGCACTCCGGCACTGACCGGGTCACATTCCCTGACGGATCCGGGCCGCTCGCGCATCTTGTGGCCGCTTGGCCGACCCGACCGAAGACCTGCTCATCCGACGTGCCGTCGCTGGCGACCGGGACGCGCAGGCCGCGCTGTGGGCGTGGGCGCGGCGCTTCGTCGCGGCGGTGCTGGTCGGCGCAGGAGCGCACGAGAGCGAGGTCCAGGACCTCGTGCAGGAGACCGCGATCGCGTTCACCCGCGGGATCCCCGCGCTGCGCGAACCGGCGGCCTTCCGCGGATGGCTGCGCACCCTCGCACAGAACTCCTTGCGCGCGGCGCGTCGTCGTGCGCCCGCGGTGCCGCTCGCGTCCGAGCCGCCTGCGCCCGATCACGATGCGTTCGCCGACGCCGATGAGGTGCAGGCCGTGCGTCGGGCACTCGCCGAGCTGCCGGACCCGCTGCGCGAGGCGCTGGTGCTGAAGGCGGTCGAGGGCCTGAGCCAGCGCGCGATCGCCGCGGTGCTCGGCGTTCCCGAGACCACCGTCGAGAGCCGCCTCGCTCGGGCGCGCCGGGCGCTGCGCGCCGCGCTGGCGCGCGGCCGGGCGCTGTGCGGCACGGAGTGTCCGAACGGCCGCAACCACGAGGAGCTGCGATGAACACCTTCCCGCACCCGGAGGATCCCGAAGCCGTCGCGCTCGCCCGCGTCGTCGCGCGCGAGGACGACGCGTCCGACTGGGACCTGTTGCACGCGATCGCGGCGCGCGACGACGGCGTGTGGCGCCGGCTCGCGCTCGCCCTGCACGACGACGCGCGTCTGCGTGCCGCTCTGCGCCCGGTGCTGGCCGCGGCCGACGAAGTCGCGCTGCCCGCAGCTCCCGCGCGCCTCCCGTCGCGCAAGGCGCGGCTCGCCGCGGCGGGGGCGGTCGCCGCAGCCGCGCTGGCGTGCGCCGCGCTGTGCCTGCTGCCGGAGCGGCGCGCCGCGAACCCGACCGATCCCGCGGAGCACCACGAGCTGCCGCGGATCGTGCTGCAGGCGCGTCCCGCGCCGGGCGGGCGCGGCACCGAGGTCGTCTGGCTGCGGCGCACGCTGGAGCGGGCCGTGGTCGACCGCGTGTTCGAGCTGGGCACCGACGAATACGGCGAACCGAGGCCGCGGCCGGTGGACGCCGCACGGTTCGCCGGACCCGTGAGGTTCTAGATGCGAGGGAACTGCATGAGACCGAGTCCCTGGATCGTGGCGGCGTTCTTGTCCGCCTTCTCTCCCGCGCAGCTCACCGAGCTGCGCGGCACCATCGTCCACGGCGACCAGCGCTACGAGTTCGCGTGGGACGGCAAGGAGGTGGTCGTGACCTGCGCGGGACGCGAGGTCGCGCGGCAGCCGGCGGCGACGCCGCCGCACACGGCGTGGTGGACCGCCAACCCGGTGAAGATCGCCGGCGAAGACGGCGAGACGCTCGCGACGGTGACCGGCCTCGGCACCGCGAACGTGCACCTGCAAGTGCACGCGCGGCGCGCGCGCGCGGTCCTGGACATCGGCGTCGAGCCGCCGTCCGACGCGCTCGCCGCGCACCTGGCCGTCGAGCCCGACGAGGTCCTGGTGGTCACGAGCGTCGCCGAGGGCGGGCCGGCCGCGCGCGCCGGCGTGCAGCGCCACGACGTGATCGTCGCGATCGACGGCGAGCGCGGCGTGGATCGGGAGAAGCTGCGCGCCGCGCTGTCCGCGAAGAAGCCGGGCGACGAGCTGGCGCTCACGCTGCTGCGCCGCGGCGCGGAGCGCGAGGTCCGCGTGCGCCTCGGTTCGGGCGCACAGACGCACGAGACGTGGATTGATCCGTACGGGTCGGTGACGGACCTGTACAGCTACCTGGTGGACGGCAGCGAGCCGACCCACCTGACGAAGACCAGGGCGGCAGATGTCGCTTCGGCCTGGAGCCTGTACCGCGACGAGCAGGGCTTCTTCGTGCCGGCGCCCGCGAGGCGCGACGAAGCCGCGCTGCGCGAGATCGAGAAGCGCCTCGCCGAGATCGAGCGCAGCCTGCAGGCCCTGCAGAAGAAGGCCGAGCCCCAGATCCGTTGAGCAGCCGCGCTGCGCCATGCGGCGCGGCGGCTGCGCGCGTTCGCGGCGCAGCGGCGCAAAGCGCCCGAACTCGCTCCGCCCTGCCCACCCGCGGATGCATTCCCCGATCGGCCCCGCCCGACGTCGTCTGCGTTCGCAGTAGCATCGCCGCTTCCGACCGGGAGTTCCTCATGCGCACCCTCCTCGTCTGCGTGTTGTCCGCCTCGTTGTCGTTTGCCGCGCCTTGCCAGCCGCCGTGCATCGAGGCTTCGTTCGGCGGCGACCTGCAGCTTTCCGACGACGGCGTCGCGCAGAACCTGGCGCTCGGCTTCACCTTCCCGTTCGCCGGGCGCTCGTTCACCACGATCAGCGTGTCCGCGAACGGTTTCGTATGGCTCGGCTCCGGCTCGGACAGCGGCTGCTGCAACGGCAGCCTCAGCGAGTTCCTCGCCCGGGGGCCGCGGATCGCGGTGCTGTGGAGCGATCTCAATCCGTCCGACTCGGGCTCGGTGCACTTCAACGCGTTGCCCGGCCGCGCGGTGGTCACGTGGAACGGGGTACCCGAGTACGGCGAAGGCCTGCCGCTCACCGCGCAGGTGCAACTCCTCGCCGACGGCTCGATGACGTTGTCCTGGCAGGCGCCCGCCGCGGTCGCGTCGCATACGGCGCTCGTCGGCTTCACGCCGGGCGGCGGCGCGACCGGTGCGCGGCAGGTCGACTTCGCCAACGGTCTGCCGTTCGACAGCGGCACGAGCCCGACGGTCTACGAAGTGTTCCCGCAGAACGCGTTCGACCTCGGCGGGGGGGTGATCCAGGCGGTGCCGAACGGCCAGGGCGGGTTCACGGTCACGCGGCGCACCGACTGCCGGCTCGCCGTGTTCAGCACGTTCGGCACCGGGTGCCCGCCCACGCTGCCGGTGATCCTGTTCGCGTCGACGAGCACGCGGCCGGCGATCGGCACCACGTTCGACATGATCGTCGGCGAGGCCCCGCAGGGGACGGTGGGCGGCGCGATGGCGTACGGCACGGAGACCTCGGTCGGCCTCGGCGCGATCGGCATGACCGCGTGCACGCTGTACTCGAGCGCCGCGGTCGCCGTGCCGTTCACCGTGCAGGGGCGCTATTCGGTGGTCGGGCTGCCGATCCCGGCGGATCAGGGGCTGCTCGGGGCGACCCTGGTGGCACAGGCCGCGTTGCTTTCGCCCGGTGCCAATCCGGCGGGCGTGGTCGTCTCGAACGGCGGGCGAATCGAGGTCGGCCAGTAGCGAACGCGGCCGCCGGCGCCGGCTACTTGCGCCGCGGATCGCGGAAGCGCGTGCGGACCGCGAGGTCGGGCACGCGCGAGTGCACGACCTCGAAGTACGGCGTTCCCGCGGGGCTGCGGCCGCCGAAAGCCAGCGTCGCCGCGGCGCGGGCGTCGACGAACGCGCGCACCTGCGCGAGGAGCGGGTCGCGGCCGGCGAACGGCTGCTCGACCCCGTCGCGGCGCAGCACGAGGAGGACGCGGCGGCCGTCGAGGTCGGAGGCGATCGCCTCCAGCTTCCCGGCGACGCGCGCGGCGTGTTGCTCGCCGGCTCCTGCGTCGATGGCGAGCATGACCAGCGGTGCCTGCGGGTCGTCGCGCCGCCCGAGCACCGCGACGTAGTCCGGGACGACTTCGGGGAACACCTGCCGCGTCCGTCCGCGCCCCTCGTCGAGCAGCACCGTGGCGGCGTTGCGCTCGGCGAGCGCGCCGACGAGTCTGCCCAAAGGTCCGCTGTTCGCATCACCCCCGCCCGGCCAGACGACCGTCGCGGTGCACCCGGCGAGGTCGCCAAGCTGGGTGAGCAGGGCGGGCAGCTCGCGGTCGAGCTGCGCCTCGACCACGGCGGGATCGGGATCCGGCGTCGCGCGCACGGTGACGCGGTCGGCGTCGCGCTCGCTCGCGAGCAGCGGCGGGTGCACCTGCACGGGGCGCTCGCCGCCGAGCACGACGCGCTTCGCGCCGCGCTGCACGAGCGCCGCGACCACCGCGGACGCCAGCGCCGAGGGCTGGACGTTCCACGTCGCGTCGGCCGGCGCCTGCAGGTTGTCCAGCTCACGCTGCAGCGCGAGCGCGATCTGTTCTTCGTTCCGCCCACCGGGCTCGGTGCGCAGACGCACTTCGTTCGCGTCGACCTCGGCGACCAGCAGCGGCGGCAGGATCACGTCGCGCGTGCCGCCCTCGACGACCTCGACCCGCGCCGCTCCGGCGTGCGCGAGCTCGTCGCGCAGGGTACGCAGGACCGTCCGCGACAGCGCGCCGCCGTGCACGTCGACGCGCACGCGCTGGCCGTGCATCGCCTGCGCGGCGGGACGCAGCCGGCGCTCGAGCACGCGCACGATCTCGGGCGGCTTGCCGCAGGACAGGTCGAGGTGCAGGGTCTTGGTGCCGTCGGGATCGGCGCCGGTGACCAGCGGCGGCGGCAGGAGCGGCTCGCGCCGGTCGCCGCCGAACGTGCACGCGACGCTTGCCGGCGCGTGCGCGCCGAGCGCGTCGAGCATCGCCTGCTCGATCCGCGCGTCCAGCTCGAAGTCCGCCGGCCAGTCGACGGTGACCCGCTGTCCGGCGAGACGCGGCGTGATCGCCTCGACCTCGCGGTGGAAGGCGCGCGCGACCGCGGCGGCGTCGCGGCTGCCCGGCCGCACGGCGAGCACTACCTGGTCGTCGCGCCGTTGCACCTGCACGAGGCGCGGCCACAGCACGTCGACGTCCTCGCCCTCGACCAGTTCGATGCGCGCAGGCCCGGCGGGCGTGCACAGCGCGAGCACGCGGTCGACTTCCGCCGGCCGCGGCGCGCGCCCCGCGAAGCGGACCAGCACCGTCTTGCCGTGCCACTGGCCGGCGCGCGACCGCAGGACGAGGTCGAGGGCCGCGATCGTGTCGCGCTCGTCGTCGGCGGGCGTCACGTCGATGCTCGCCGTGTCCGCGCTGTCGCCGGTCCGCACCAGCGCTTCGAGGTCGTGGTCGTAGAGCAGGTCGCTGCCCACGGTGACGCGCGTCGCACCGGCCTCGGCGAAGGTCGTGCGCAGGAGCGCGCGCGCCTGCTCGTCCGGCGCCCCGGCGGTGCCGAGGTCGACGCGGACGTGGCGGCCGGCGGCCTCGGCCACGGCGGCGGTGAGCGCCGGAGGGAGCAGAACCGCGAAGTCTCCGGCTTCGACTTCCGCGGCGTCGACCTGGACGTGGAGCACGCCGGGTTCCTGGCGTGTGTGGATCCGCACCTGCGGCGGTGCGGCTTCGTGCACGACCTCGTCACCGTAGCCGCGCTGCACCACGACCTTGCTCGGCTTCGCCTCGGCCAGGATCCGTCCGACGAGGTCCTTCACCGCACTGCCGATCAGCGCCTGGCCCGGGAACTGCACGAGCACCCGACGCCAGCGCAGCGCGGACGCCGACTCCGCGATCACCCGGCGCAGCGGCGGGTCGACCGCGGGCCCGACCGCGTCCTTGGGCATCTCGGGCACGTCGATCGTGACTTCGAGGTCGTAGCCCGCGGTGCCTGCCGGTGCGCAGCGCACGCTCACCGGGGAAGCGGCTTCATCCTCCTCGGCCGGCTCGAGGACGGGCAGCTCTTCTGCTTCGGGCTCGAGTTCGGCCAGCTCATCCGGCGTCGGGGCCTTCCTGCGGACAGAAGTCTTGCGGCGTCGAGAGGGACTCATCGGCTGTGGCAGCGCGCAAAACTAGCGCAGCAACGCGGTGTCGGACACCATGTTGCGAATCGGATGCCGCGCTGGTGGAAGCGGGTGCGGTCCGAACGGGCGGCCCGGAGCGGAACGGCGTTCCGGCCGCGCGGCACAGCGGTCGTACGTCTCTGTTCGAGCGCGGCGCTACTCGGTCAGCGCCGGCTCCAGCCGGCAGTACCGATACAGGAGGGCCAGCGTCACGAGGTTGGCCGCCGTCATGCCCGCGCGGCCGTAGAGCCGGCCGACCTCGCCGCGCGGCGCCCACGTACTGGGGAAGTCCTCGGATGACGCATCCTGCTCGCGCACGATCCGTTCGAGAAGGTTGTCCCGGAGGGTCTTCAGCGAGTCGTGGCCCGTGCGCCACGCAGCGAGCGCGAAGTACAGGGTCGTGAGCGGATCGTCGGTCTGGACCGGAGCCGGCCCGGCGAGGCGCGCGACCCACGCGGGATCCGGACCGGAGTCCGCGAGCAGTTCCAGGAGCCAGCGGGCGGCGCGCTCGGCGTCGGAGGGACGGCGCTGTCCGCGAGGCGCACGACGTGCGTGTCAATCGCGCGCGCGGCAGCCGACGCGGCCGCCGCGTGGGGATCATCGGCTGGTCCGTCCGTCGCGCGCACCGAACGGGCGCTGAAGCGGCACCACAGCAGCAGTTCGGGCTCCGGTGCCGGGCGTGCCTGCGCGAGGTGCTCGGCGAGCACGCCGAGCGCGCGAGCGACGGGCTCGCCGAGGCGCTCGAACCGGCTCGTGCGCGCCGCTTCGCACAGCGCGTACGTCGCGAGCGCGTGGTCGAAGACCCAGTCCGGGTCCGTGCGCAGGCTGAGCCGACCGCGCTGGTCCTGCTGCGATCGGAGCCATTGGACGGCCTGCCGGATCTCGTCCCTGTACGGGCCGCTCCGCGGCGTCGACCCGCCCGCGATGCGAGCGAGTACGGCGAGCGCGGTAGCCCCGACGTCGCGGTCGGGGCCGACCTCGTCGCGATCCTTCTCGACGGCGGGGAAGCGGCCGTCGTCCGCCTGCAGCAGGGTCAGCCCGGAAGGCGGTATCGAGCAGTCGGTGGCGACCAGGCGGACGGGGTGCTTGTCGGCTCGGGCTGCGGGCGCATCGCTCGCGCCGGTGCGGGGTGCGGCGTCGGGCCTCGTCTGCGCGACCGGCAGCCCGGCGAGGAGCACGCAAGCGAGCATGGTCACCACGGCGCGGAGCAACGGCGACTGGGGGCAGTGGTTCAGCGGCTGGCCCCTGGGCAGCTTCGGTGCGTTCGGCTTGCCGGCGCTCGACGAGCGGCTCGCGACCCTCGTGGTGAACTCCGTCGAGGTTCCGGACTCGCGGTTGCGCGGCCGGCTTGCGGCGCAGATGCTCGACCGCCTCGGCGGAGGTGACCTTGCCTTCGCGCACCAGCGTCACCACCGCTGAGACGGCGGACGCGCGCGGCCCGGCCGGCGCGCCCGGGCGCGCCGGCCGGGAGTCGAGGGCCGGTTACTGCTGGTCACAGATCTGCAGCCGCGCGGCCGGCGACATCGCCGCGCCCTGCACCGCGGCGGCGTCGAGCACGACCGCCTGGGTGTAGAGCGACTGGCCGATCAGGCTCGGCAGGTTCGGCACGGGCAGGGTGAGGTTCGCCGCGCCGGCCGCGTTCGTGCCGAGTGAGACGAGCACGTCGGGCTGCGCGGCGATCGAGCCGCCGAGGAACGGGATGTTGGTCACCGCCGCGCCGATGATCCAGCCGAGCGGTGCGTTCGGAGCGGCGCTGGTCAGGGTCAGGGCGAACGTGGCGTTGCCAAGACGCGGCTCGCCGACCGTGCCGAGCTGCGGCACGCCGTTCACGCCGGCGAGGCCCGGCGAGTAGCCGGCGAGCGCCGGACACGGCGTGTTCAACGCGTACAGCTCGACGTCGTCGATGGTGAAGCCGCCGGCGCTGTCGCTGGTCGTCGTCACGTTGTCGAACCGGATCTGCACGTTGGCGCGGTTGTCGGCGTACTGCGAGACGTCGAGGTCGAACGTGCGCCAGGCCTGGTCGGTCGGGTTGACCGCGACCTGCACGTTGACGCCGTTGACCACCACGATGCATTGGCCGTTGTTGTTGTTGGTCGCCCAGCGCTTGAAACGCAGGCGCACGCCGGTACGGCCGGTCGTGTTGATCGACGTGCTCGTCAGGGTGCGCGTCGCCGACGACGTCGGCTGGCGCTCGTCGCTGGAGCTGCGATTGACGCCGGCGACGAACGAGCCGCTCGCTGCGACGTTCGGGTCGTAGTTGCGGCCGATCGGCGTGTGCCGCGACCAGCCGCTGCCGAACGTCCAGTTCGAGGTGCTCGTCTCGAACCCGTCCGCGAACAGGGTCGTCTTGCTGCCGACCGCGAACACGAACGCGTCGCCCACCTCGGCGGGCACGCGGTAGGTGTTGCCCGTGCTGTTGGTCGCCGAGATGTAGTAGCGCACGACGCGCCGATTGGTGACCGGCGGCGTGGTCGCCCGCCACTGATTGCCGCCGACGTTGGTCATCGGGATCGTCGTGAACGTGCCCGTCCCCGGGTCGAAGTTCAGAGTCACCGAAGTGAGGGTGCCGATCGTGGTCGTCACCCCGGCGTCGATCGTGAACCCGGACGCACCGTCCGTCTGGTCGGTGAGCGGGGTGTGCGTGAACTTGATCGGGTGGAACACCGGCCGGATGAAGTGCCGGCGCAGCGACGCCTTGGCGAACACGTCGATGTGCGGCGTGCCGTTGTTCAGGTTGCTGTCGTCGTCGTCGCACGCATAGGCGTCGAGGATGTAGTCGAGCATGTCGCGCGGGTTGAG
The DNA here is from genome assembly GCA_035305285.1 of Planctomycetota bacterium. Taxonomy (GTDB): domain Bacteria; phylum Planctomycetota; class UBA1135; order UBA1135; family UBA2386; genus DATGPD01. The sequence continues at coordinate 1,947 of DATGPD010000237.1, read as the reverse complement.
CGCGATCGACTCGAACAGCGCGCTCTCGGCGATCTGGTAGCCGAGCGCGTTGCCGTACGTGGCGCGCGCCTGCGTCAGCACGTCCCACGCCCAGCCCATGAACGGCTGGCCGAAGTTGTGCACCGCCTGCGAGCCGGTCAGCGGGTGGGTCAGGTTGTTGCGCCCGTCGCGGATGCCCGGCCGGGACGTCTGGTAGAAGTCCATCCCGATGTTCGGGTCGTCGAGCAGGTAGAGCGAGCACACGTCGGCGATGCCTTCCGACGGCGTGCGCGGCGTGCTGCCGATCCCGCCGTTGCGCGCGTCGATCGAGTGTCCGTACTCGTGCGCGACGACCGAAGCCGACGCCGTGTTGTTGCACGATCCGGCCAACCGGTAGAAGTTGATGCTGCTGCCGCTGAAGTACGCGTTGCAGCTCTGGTTGATGTTCACCCGGATGGTGACCGGCGCGTCGATCGAGGTCATCGTCGGCACGACACGCTTCACGTAGTCGTGGATCTCGCCGGCGTACTGCACGGCGTTCACCTGCGCCGTCGTGTACTCGGCCCGGGTCTGGTTGAGGATGATGATCCCCGGGACGCCGGGCGTGAGCGGCACGGTCTGGCTCTGGATCGGCGTGCCGCTGTCGTCGGTGACCGTGGTCCACCAGCGGCCGTTGGCGACGGTGACCGTAGCGTTCATCGTGTTCGTGCCGGCGTACGGAATCGAGAAGGCTCCGTTCTCGTCCGTGTACGCGAAGCCGACGCCGGGCACGTCGACTCGCACGTTGGCGAGCGGCAGGACCTGCGGCGGGTTGGCTGCGCCGTGCCCGCCGGGCTTCGGGCTGATCCAGGCCTGCACGATGCCGACGAACGGCGCCGGCACGGCGCTCTCCGGTGCGTCGTCCTCGTCGCCGGCGCCGAGGCCGCAGTAGTGGATCTGCGACTCCCGGCGCAGCTCGGCCCCGGTCTTCGCGTCGATCCACAGGCTCCACGCCTCTGGCCGGTCGGTGAACTCGCCGGTCACCTTCCACGCGAGGCGGTACACGCCGTCCTCACCCGGTGCGATTTCCAGGTGCGGGTCGTGGTGCATGTGCCCGAGCTGCGGCCGCCAGCCGGTCAGCTTCATGAACTGCGTGACCGCGGCATTGCGGTCGAGGGCCGGCTCGAGCGGTACGCGCAGGCCCGGCACGGCCTCCGAGCCAAAGATCGCGAGGCCGCCGTCGCCGCGGTTGAAGGTGAACTTGACGTAGGCGTTCCACACCGGCACGCCGCCGACCGTCTGCCGGTAGGTCAGCGACAGCACGAACCGGCCCTGGCCGACGTGGTGCTCGACGAGGTCGGCGGAGCGGACGCCGAGCCAGTCGGCGTACTCATCGACGAAGCGCATGACCGCCTCGCGCGCGTCTTCGAGGGTCTGCACTCCGGGCGGCGGCAGGAGGTGGGCGCCAGGGCCGAACACGCGATAGGGGACGCCGTGGGCGCCGTGCCAGACGGTCCAGTCGGGACCGAAGCGCTGTTGGAAGCGGGCGAAGCCGGCCGGGGATTCGACCGGGACGGGCTCCTGCGCGGAGAGCGCGAGCGAGCATGCCGTCGCCGCCAGAAGGAGACGATGCAACAAGGGACTGCTCCGTTCGAGGAGGGGCAGGGACGAGAGGCGGGGAGGCCGCGGAAGTCTAGCGGCGGCCATGGGACAGTTCGCCGGCCGGGGACAGCGGGTCCCGGCCGGGGAAGTGCGGGGGCGCGGCGGCGCAGGCCGGATCATGTGCGCAAACGCCGGTGGCGCCGGCCGGCTCGCGGCAGGGGGTGGTCGAGGAGGGGGCGCGCGAGGTTTGTCGCGGCTCGCGGGTGCCGCGCGCCGGGCCCTCGCCGACCGTCCAGGCGAGTGGGTGAGGTCGCGCGCTCGCGCCCGACCGTCGCGTTGCTCCCCGGGCACGTGTTCCTTCCCGCGGTCCTCCGCGCGTGCGCCGCG
>DATGPD010000236.1:0-3986 GCA_035305285.1 Planctomycetota bacterium | reverse complement strand
TGTTCACCGGCCAGGGCTCGCAGTTCGCGGGGATGGGCCGGGACCTCGCCGAGCGCTACCCCCAGGCCCGCGCCACGTTCGACGCGGCCGACGAGGCGCTCGGGGAGCTGCTCTCCGAGCTGTGCTTCTCCGGGCCGGAGGAGACCCTGGCGCTGACCGCGAACACGCAGCCGGCGACGCTGACCGTCGCGGTCGCGGCGTTCCGCGCGCTCGGCGCGCGTCCCGACGTCGCCGCCGGGCACTCGCTCGGCGAGTACGCGGCGCTGGTCGCGGCCGGGACCTTCGAGTTCGCCGATGCCGTGCGCCTGGTGCGCGAGCGCGGCCGGCGGATGCAGGAGGCGGTGCCCGTGGGCACCGGAGGGATGGTGGTCGTGCGCAAGCTGCCCCTGCCCGAGGTGGAGGCGCTGGTCGGCAAGGTGCGCGCCGGCGTGTGCGAGGTGGCGAACGTCAACGCGCCGGGGCAGATCGTCGTCGCGGGCGAGACCGCGGCGTTGCGCGAACTGGTCTCGCTCGCGCCGCCCAAGACCACACTGGAGCTGCCGGTGTCGGTGCCGTTCCACTGCTCGCTCCTGCGCGCCGCCGCCGACGGCTTCGCCGAGGTGCTGGCCCGGGTGCCGATGCGCGACCCGGCGTTCCCGGTGTGGTGCAACGTCGACGCGCGGCCGGTCACCACGGCCGAGCAGGCGCGCGACGCGCTGCGTCGCCAGTTCGCCGGCACGGTGCGTTGGCAGGCGACGATCGAGGGGATGCTCGCCGACGGCGTGCGCCGGTTCGTCGAATTCGGGCCGAAGGCGCCGCTGGTGAAGATGGTCGTGCAGATCGCCAACCAGGCGGGCGTCGCCGGGGTGACCACGCACGCGGCGACGCAGGCCGCCGAGATCGAAGCGCTGCGCGCGGCCGGGCCGGCGTGAACCGGGCGGGGCGGCTGCGACCGGCGGCGCGGGCAGTGCTGGCGCCGTTCGCTCTCGCGTACGGCGCCGCGACCACCTTGCGCAACTGGTGGTTCGACCACCATCCCGGCCACCGCCTGCGCGTGCCCGTCCTCTCGGTGGGCAACCTGAGCGCGGGAGGCACCGGCAAGACGCCGCTCGTCGCGCACCTGGTGGAGCGCGCCTTGCAGGCGGGTCGCCGCCCCGGCGTGCTCGCGCGCGGCTACGGGCGCGCGCCGGGCGCGGAGCTGAACGACGAAGGCATGTTGCTCGCGCGGCGCTTCCCGGACCTGCTGCAGGTGCAGGACAAGGACCGGGTGCGCGGCGGCGAACGCCTCGTCGCGCTCGGCGCGGACTACATCGTGCTCGACGACGGCTTCCAGCACCGCCGGCTGCACCGCGACGTCGACCTCGTGTGCCTCGACGCCGCGAAGCCCTTCGACCACCTCCTGCCGTGGGGCTGGCAGCGCGAACGCCGCGCCGGGCTGCGCCGGGCGAGCGCGGTCGTGCTGACCCGCACCGACCTCGCGGGCGAGGCGGCGGTGTGCGACGCCGAACGGGCGGTGCGCGCGATCGCGGGGGCCGTGCCGGTATTCCGCGCGGTGCACGCCCCGGTGGACGTGCTCGCCCAGCCGCACGGGGAGGTCCTGCCGCTCTCCGCCCTGCGCGGCCGCACGGTCGTGCTCCTCTCGGCGATCGCGCGGCCGGCGTCGTTCGCCGCCACGGTCGCCGCGCTCGGCGCGCGCGTGCTCGAGCACCGCATCGAGCGGGACCATGCGCCCTTCCGTTCCGACGTGCTCGACGCGCTGGCGCGGGACGCCGCGGCCCGCGATGCTTCTCTCCTCGTGACCGAGAAAGACGACGTGAAGCTCGGAGGAGTGCCGCGCCTCGTGCTGCGCATCGCGCTGCGCCTGTCCGCGCCGCTGCCCGACGACCTGCTGCGCCTGCGATGAAGCGCGTCGACTCGCGTCCGAGCATCACGGACCGGCTCGAGTACGGCGCAGTCCGCGTCGCGGCGTTCGTGTGCACGGTGCTGCCCGAGCGCCTCGCCTACGCGCTCGTCGGGCTCGCCGGCCGCGCCTTCTTCCGGGTCGCCAAGGGGCGCCGCCGGCTCGCGCTGCGCTTCCTGCGGCAGGCATTCCCCGCCACGCCGGACGCCGAGCTGCTGCGCATCGGCAGCCGCTCGACCGCCAACCTGTTCAAGGTCGCGCTCGACTCGGTGCGGCTCGTGCGCTGGGCGCAGCGCGGCCGCCTGCTGGAGCGGATCGACCTCGACGACCTGCTGCCGCGCCTGCCGCCGGCGCCGTTCCTCGTCGTGACCGCGCACCTCGGCTGCTGGGAGGCGGGTGCGATGGCGCTCGCCGCGGCCGGCTACGACGTGCACGCGGTGGGCAAGGCGGCGCGCAACCCGCTGATCGACCGCTGGGTGATCGACAACCGGCAGCGCGCGGGTATGAACATCCACCCGCGTCGCGGCGGGATCCGGACGCTGGTGCGCGTGCTCGCCCGCGGCGGGGTCAGCGCGATGGTCGTCGACCAGAACCAGCGCCTGCGGCCGGTGATCGCGCCGTTCTTCGGGCACCCGGCACGCTGCGAGCGCTCGACTGCGGCGATCGCGCTGCGCGGCCGCTATCCCGTGGTCGTCGGCGCGGTCGTCCGGGTCGGCGGCGGGATGCGCTTCCGCGCCGTGCTCGAGGACACCGTCACGTTCGCGCCGACCGGCGACTCCGAGCGCGACCTCGTCGCGGCGACGACCCGGCTGAACGAACTGCTCGAGAACCTGATCCGCCGCGCACCGGAGCAGTACCTCTGGCTGCACGATCGCTTCCGCGGCGCGCCGGCCGCGGCGCCCGCGGCGCCGTCCCCGGCGGTCGACACGGCCGCGCCGCCGGCCGCCGGCGAGGGCATGGCGCCGGTCGCGTGAACGGCGAGCGCCGTTTCCCCGACCGGTTCCGCGCGCGGCGATGCTAGGCTCCGCGCCGTCGATGCAGCCGCTCGCGCGCAAGTTTGCCGAACTGCCCTCGCTGCCGATCCTCGTCGTCGGCGATCTGATCCTCGACTGCTACATCGAAGGGGCCGCGACCCGCGTGTCGCCGGAGGCGCCGGTGCTCGTGTTCGAGTCCGGCGCGCAGCGCCAGCTCCTCGGGGGCGCGTGCAACGTTGCCGCCAACCTGGTGGCGCTCGGCGCGCGGGCCAGCGTGCTCGGCGTCGTCGGCGAGGACCCGGCCGGTTCCGAGCTGATCGAGCTGATGCGCCGCTGCGGGATCGACACGGAGGCGGTGCTGCGCGACAAGGGCCGGCCGACGACGCGCAAGACGCGGTTCGTGTCGCGCACCGCGCAGATCCTGCGCGTGGACGAAGAGCACCGCCAGCCGGTCGACGGTGCGCTGGCCGAGCGCCTGCTCGCGACGCTCGCGCAGCGGCCGTTCCCCTACCGCGCCGTCCTGCTCAGCGACTACGGCAAGGGAATGCTCTCCCCGGCGGTGATCCAGGCGGCGATCGCCGCCGCGCGCAGCGCCGGCGTGCCCGTGGTGGTCGACCCGAAAGGGCGCGACTACTCGATCTACCGCGGCGTCGACCTGTTGACGCCCAACCGTGAGGAGGCCGAGGCTGCGACCGGCATCGCCATCGGCGGGCTGGACGACCTGCACCGCATCGCCGAGCGGCTGCGGGCGATCACCGGTGTCCGCACGGTGACCGTGACGCTCGGCAAGGACGGGATCTTCTACGAGACCGAGGACGGCGGCGCGCACGTCATCCCGACCGTTGCCCGCGCGGTGTTCGACGTGACCGGCGCGGGCGACACGGTCGTGGCGGTCCTGACCTACACGCAGGCCGCGGGGCTCGACATCGCGGACTCGCTGCGCCTCGCCAACATCGCCGCCGGCGTCGTCGTCGGGCGGTTCGGGACCTGGGCGGTCTCCCGCCGGGAGGTCCTCGAGGTGATGGGGGAGCGCGGCTCCGGGAAGATCCTGCAGCGCGCCGAGGCGGTGTCGGTCGCCGCGCGCCTGCGCGTCGAGGGCCGGCGCCTGGTGTTCACCAACGGGTGCTTCGACA
>DATGPD010000235.1:0-3164 GCA_035305285.1 Planctomycetota bacterium | reverse complement strand
AAGCGCACGTGTGCGATCGCGTCGAGGTGCGGCCACAGCGCGCCGTCCTGGAACACGAACCCGATCCGGCGCGCTGCGGCCGGCACCGCGATGCGACCGCCTTCCGACCAGCGCTCGCCGGCCCAGGTGATCTCGCCGGCGTCGGGGCGTTCGAGGCCCGCGATCAGGCGCAGCAGCGTCGTCTTGCCGCTGCCGGACGGTCCGACCAGCGCGACCGAGGCGTCGGTCGGGAAGCGCAGGTCGATCGGCCCGAGCCGGAACCCGCCGTGCGGGCGCGCGAGGCTGAGGCCGGCGAGGGTGAACGCCGGGGCCGTCGTGGCGGGCGGCTGTGCGACGGAAGTCATGTCACGAGATGGGGGTCGGCCGGCGGCCGGACAAGATCATGCCGAGGATCGGGACGAGCAGCGCCGCGGCCAGCAGGTAGAGCGCGAGGGCGCCGCCGACGTCCTCGCCGCCGAAGTGGACGATGTTGCTCAGCCGGCGGACCACGGTGCCGTTGCCTGCCGGCAGGACGACGGCGACGTCCAGCTCGCGCAGCGCGAGGACGAACGTGAGGCAGGCCGCCGACCACGCCGCGGGCGCGAGCAGGGGCACGTGGATGCGCCACGCCCGGGCCGCCGGCGGACGGCCCGAGAGCAGGGCCGCGTCGTCGAGCGCTTCGGGCACGCGGCGCACCGCGCCGGCCAGGGTCAGCACGGCGAACGGGAGCATGCGCGCCGCGTACGCGGCGACCACGCTCGCGCCCGAGTCGTAGAAGTCGAACCCCGCGGCGTACACGCGGTTCGCGAGGGGGCTGTTGAACACCTGCACGAAGCCGATGCCGAGCAAGACCGCCGGCACGGCGAGCGGCAGCACGGTGGCGTGCTCCAGGTAGCCGCGCCCGCGTCCGGCGCGGCGCGCCAGCGGCAGCGCGACGATGACGACCAGCAGCGCGGTCGCGAGCGCGACGAGGAGGGTGTAGACGAGGTCGTCACCCGCCTGGGTCAGCGCGCCCGACAGGCTCCGGCGCAGGGTCGCGAGCGACATCGGGGCGGCCGACGTGGAGCCCGCCGCCCAGCGCGCCATCACCACCGCCGGCAGCAGCGCGCCGAGACCGAGGTACGCCAGCGGCCAGGCGAGCGCCGGCCAGCGCAGCGGACCCAGCGAGCGCACCGGCAGCGGCTCCGAGGCGTGCACGCCCGCGCGCGCGCGCAGGCGCAGGGCGAGGAACAGGGCGGTGGCGATGAGCGCGAGGAGTGGCAGCGCGGCGACGATCGGGCTCGCGAGGTCGGCGGCGCTGGTTCCGAGCGCGCGCCGCGTCCACAGCCGGAAGACGACCTCGGCGTAGGTGTGCCAGGTCTTGCCCTTCACGGTCAGGAACTCCGGCACGCCGTGCTCGGACACGACGAACAGGAAGGCGAGGAGGCAGCCGGCGGCGATCTCCGGCAGGACCATCACGAGCAGCAGCCGCTCGGCCGCCGTGCGGCCGCGCGCGAGCAGCGCCGCCTCGTAGGCGCGTCCGTCCACCGCGCGCAGCCCGCGGGCGCAGAGCACGGCGACGAACGGCGCGTACGCGAGCCCGAGCAGAGCGGAACACGCCCAGAACCCCTGCATCGGCAGGAGGTCGGCGAACGCCATCGCCAGCAGGATCGGCGGGACGACGAGCGGCAGCACGCCGAGCGGCTGCAGCACGCGTGCGCCGGGGAGGTCGGTCCGGAACGTCAGCCAGGCGTAGCCGGTCCCGAGCACGGCGGCCACCGCAGTCGCGACGACACCGAGCTGGATCGAGGCGACCAGCGCGGCGCGGTCGGTCGGCTCGGCGAGCACTTCGCCGAGTGCCGGCAGGCCGACGAGCGCCTCGGCGAACACCGCGACCAGCGGGAGTCCGGCGAACAGCGCGGCGAATGCGCCGGCGAGGAGGACGGGCCAGCGCATCGTCCGCTCAGAACCGCTTGCGCATGTCTGCCAGGGTGCGCTCGAGGGCCTCGGCGGTCGCGGCCGGGTCCCAGGCCATCGAGCGGAACGACCCGAACGCCAGGATCGCGGGGTCGGGCGGGCCCGGCACCGATGCGCGCAGGGGAATCTGCGCCGACTTCGCCGCCGCGAGCAGCCCCTCGGTCTCCTCGGCGAGGAGCCAGTCGACGAACGCGCGCGCGGCCTCCGGATGCGGTGCGCCCTTGATGATCGCCACCGAGTTCGGGATCAGCATCGTGCCGATCTGCCCCTCCTCCTGGTCGGGGAACACGCAGCCGACCGGGTGGCCCTTGGTCTTCGCGACGTGGTAGTCGTCGGTGTCGGTGAAGGCGAAGGCCAGGTCGCCCGCGGCCACCGCGCGCATCGTCGCGGCGTTGCTCTGCAGGAACACCACCTCGTTGGCGAACAGGCCGTCGACGAACCGCTGGAACTCCTGCTCGCCGAGCACGAGGCGCAGCGCGGTGAAGTGGGTGAGCGTCGTGCCGGTCAGCGGCCGGGCGATGGCGCAGCGCCCCTTCCACTTGGGATCGAGCAGGTCCCACATGCTCTTCGGCCACTCGCCGCGGTCGGGCACCAGCGACTCGTTGACGATGAACACGCGGGCACGCGCCGCGAACCCGGTCCACAGGCCGTCCTTGTCCTTGAACTGCGCCGGCAGCGCCGCGGCGGACGGCGAGACATACGGCTGGAGGAGGCCCTTCTGGCCGAGCCGCACGGTGTGCGCCAGCTCGTTGTTCCAGAACACGTCGCAGCGCGGCGAGGCGGCCTCGTTGTGGATCGCCGACACGAGGCCCACGGTCTTGTCCCCCTCGGTGTCGAAGCGCTTCTTGACCGACTTGCCGGTCGCCGCCTCGAAGCGCGCGATCATCGCCTGGCTGTGCTCCTGGTCGAGCGCGCAGTAGACGGTCAGATCGTTCGCTTCACTGCACGCGCCGACGGCGAGGGCGGCGAGGAGGACGAGGGGAGTGCCGGACGGGCGACGGCGTGGCGGACGCGAAACAATTGCGCCGCCCCGCGGCGGCGCGTCAGGGCAAATCGAGTTCACGACGTGAAGGGGCAATGACCATGCCGCATCGGGGCGGGCGAGGGAAGGCTGCGTCCGAAGGCGGCCTGGCGTCGGCGTCCCTCGACCTGCCGTCCGCGCCGGGGAACACTGTCACCTCGCGGTGACACGTCGAGCGCCGGTCCTGGCCGGGCTCTTGCCGGCGCGC
>DATGPD010000234.1:0-7608 GCA_035305285.1 Planctomycetota bacterium | reverse complement strand
GAGCACATCAAGCACTGGGCGGACCGGCTCGCGGCCGACGGCTACGCGGCGCTCGCGATCGACCTCTACGGCGGCCGGGTCGCCACCGACTCGGCGCAGGCGCAGGCGCTGATGAACGCGGTCGACGAGGAGCAGGCGCTCGCGCACCTGCTCGCGGCGCACGCCTTCCTCGCCGACGACCCGCGGATCCGCGCGTGCCGGCGCGGCGTGCTCGGCTGGTGCTTCGGCGGCGGCTGGTCGCTGCGCCTCGCGATGGCGGCGCCCGACCTCGACGCCGCGGTGGTTTACTACGGCCGCCTGGTCGACGATCCCGAGCGCCTGCGTGCGATCCGCGCGCCCGTGCTCGGCATCTTCGGCGACCGCGACCGCGGGATCCCGCCGGCCGCGGTCGACGCCTTCGAGCGCGCGATGCGCGAAGCCGGATGCGAGCTGACCGTCAGGCGCTACGACGCGGAGCACGCGTTCGCCAACCCCTCGGGCGCGCGCTACGACCACGCCGCCGCGGCCGACGCATGGAAGGAGGTGCGCGCCTTCCTCGCCCGGCACGTGAAGGCGAGCGCGATGCCGGACCTGTCGGCGATGCGCACCTACGTGTTCGCGATGCTCAAGGCCGGCGACAAGCGCGGCGAGCGCATCGACGCCGAGACCACGGCGCGCCTGCAGGAGCAGCACCTCGCGCACATCGCCGCGATGGCGCGCCGCGGCGAGATCGCCTTCGCCGGCCCCATGACCGAGCGTCCCGGCGAGGACCCGGTCATCGGCATCCTGCTGTTCACCGTCAGCAAGGCGGAGGCGGAGAAGCTGGTCGCCGAGGACCCGCTCGTGCGCGCCGGCCGGCTGCGCGCCGAGCTGGTCGAGTGGTTCGGGCCGAAGTGGCTGGCGGAGAAGGCGCCGAGGTAGGGCGTCCCGCGGAACAGCGCACGCGCGCGACGTCGTGCGGCAGCGCTTTCGATCTGCGGTTTGCTGGTCGGACGCGTTCCAAACGGTCGAAAGCCCGTTGCCACGGACACGCGTGGGGCCCGCGAAAGGCGTGTCCGCCTCCGGGACTGCCATGCCCCAGCTAGCTTGCCCGGGTCGGTGCCACGCCTCCTGCCCCTGTCTGGCCCGATACGTCGTTCGCCGGCGACGGTGCTCGACATGCGAGGCTTCCTGAGGGCTCCGACACTCACGATCGTTCCGGCACTCCAGAGCATGGGCGTCGCCCGGTTCATCCCCACGGAGCTTGGCCAACGCCGTGGGAGAGAACGACGCTTCCGAGGGCACCCGGATCTCGATCGACGAGTTCGGCCACGCCGCCATCCTGGAGGTCAGCGAGGTCGTGGCAGTTCTGCGCACGAGTTCGCCACCGGTGTGGCAACACCGGGCACTTCTGCCCGCTGAGTGCGGCGGACTTCGTGCTCGTCGGCCTGATCACCAGGGCCTTGGCACGATCGAGAGATGGCACCGCAAAGGTCAGGCGAGCTACACGCTTGCAGGCTGGATGACCCTGGGATTCCGCGATCCGACGGGCAAGACCCGGTCGTCCCGTGGGGCGACAACGGCTTGCTGCTGCCCTTCCACGTCGGCGAGATGACGATCGTGCCATGACCGGGGCGACGCCCTTCCCGACAACAGCGCGAGCGACCGGTCACCCGCCGTGTGCCTCTCCGCCTCCCCGCGCGCCCCCGGCGTGCACCGCCACGACCCGGATCACGTCGTACGGCACCTCTCCCCCGAGCGCCTCGAACACCGGCTTCAGCCTGCCGTCCCGCGCGGCCGGCAGCGCCGCGACCACCTTCGCCTGCAGCGCGGGCGCGACCCAGTGGTCGATCGACGCCGGCCGCGTGCGCGCGACCCAGTCGCACAGGTACTGCGCCACCGTGGCGGGCGCGCGGCCGAGCGCGGCGGCAGCCTCCTCGATCGTCGCGCCGTTCGCGAACAGCTCGTCGGCGCGCGCGCGCACGGCCGCCGCGGGCACGCGCGCCGGCACGTCGTCCGCGGCCTCGTCCTCTGGCCGCCGGTGCGCGGCGATCGCGGCGAGGAAGCGCGCGCCGAACTGTTCCAGCTTGCGTTGCCCCACGCCGCGCACCGCGAGCATCTCCTCCTCGGTGCGCGGGCGGGCGCGCGCCAGCTCCTCCAGCGTCACGTCGGAGAACACCAGGTACGGCGGCACGCCGGCCTCGCGCGCCAGCTCGCGGCGCAGGGCGCGCAGCTCCTCGAACAGCGCGTGCTCGGTCGCGGTCAGCTCGGACGGCTCCTCGCCGCGGCGCCGGTCGCGCCCGCGTTCGCGCCGCGGCCGCGCGCTCAGGTCGCCCTTCGGCGCGACCAGCACCGCCCGGCGCTCGCTGCGCAGGACCTCCGCCGAGGCCTGGGTCAGCATGAGCATCGGGTACTCCCCGTCGGTGCGCGCGAGGTCGCCTGCGTCGACGAGCTGGTCGATGTAGTTCGCGATCCGCTGCGCCGGCACGCCGGCGAGCGCGCCGAAGGTCGGCAGCGCGTCGTGGCCGCGCTCCTTGACCTTCGCGGTCGCCCTGCCGCGGAGCACGTCGATCACGTACGCGGCGCCGAACCGCTGGCCGGTACGGAACACCGCCGACAGGATCTTCTGCGCGACCACGTGCGCGTCGGGCACCGGCTCCAGCTCGTGCAGGCACACGTCGCACGCGCCGCAGTTCTCCTCGCCGTACTCCTGCCCGAAGTACTCGCTCAGCGCGCGGTGCCGGCAGCGCGGCCGGTTGGCGAGGCGCTGCATGTGCTGCAGCAGCTCCAGCTGCATCGCGAGCGCCTCGCCGTCGGCGCCGGTCTCGGCCGCACTGCGTTCCATCACCGTGCGCCAGCGCGCCGCATCGGCCGCGGAGTAGAGGAGCAGGCACTCGGCCGGCAGGCCGTCGCGCCCGGCGCGCCCGGTCTCCTGCTGGTAGTGCTCGACGCTCTTCGGCATCGCGGCGTGCACGACGAGGCGCACGTCGCCGCGGTCGATCCCCATGCCGAACGCGACGGTCGCGACGACCACGTGCAGGCGCTCGGCGCGGAAGTCGGCGCTCACCCTGGTGCGGGTCGCGGCGTCGAGCCCGGCGTGGTAGGCGGCCGCCTCGATCCCGCGCGCGCGCAGCTCGGCGGCGAGCGCCTCGGTGTCCTTGCGCGCGATGCAGTAGACGATCGCCGCCGCGCCCGGGTGGCGCGCGATCGCCTGCGCGACCTGCTCGGCGAGGTCCACGCGCGGCAGCACGCGGTAGGTGAGGTTCGGCCGGTCGAAGGTGCCGACCAGCACCTCGGGGTCGCGCAGGCGGAGCTGGGCGATCACGTCCTCACGCACGCGCGGAGTCGCGGTCGCGGTGTAGGCCTGCACCGGGACGTCGGGGAAGCGCGCGCGCAGCTCGGCGAGGCGGCGGTACTCGGGGCGGAAGTCGTGCCCCCACTGGCTGATGCAGTGCGCCTCGTCGATCGCGAACGCGCCGGGACGCTGCTGCTCCAGCCAGCGCAGGAAGCCCTCCTGGAACACGCGCTCGGGCGCGACGAACAGGAGCTTGAGGTCGCCACTCGCGGCGCGTTCGCGCAGCTCGGCGCGTGCGTCGCCGTCGAGGTTCGAGTGCACCGCGGCGGCCGGGTAGCCCTGTAGGCGCAGGCCGTCGACCTGATCCTGCATCAGCGCGATCAGCGGCGACACGACCACGGTCATCCGCCCGGTGACCAGCGGCGGGAGCTGGTAGCACAACGACTTCCCGCCGCCGGTCGGGAGCACGACGAGCGCGTCGCGGCCCGCGAGCGCGGCCTCGATCGCCTCCCGCTGCAGCGGGCGCAGGGCCGTGAACCCGAACGTGCGCTCGAGTGCGGCGGCGATCGCGGCGGAAGGTGGTTGCATCGGCGGGCGCAGTGTAGGGGCGCGCTTCCGCCGCGCGTCCCGGCGCCGCCCCGGATTCGCCTTCGCGGTGGTGCCGGCACACGGCGTACAACCGTGCCATGCCGGACGCCATCCAGGGCGGCCACGCATCCGACCGCCGGGTGGCGGTCGTGGTGCTGACCTTCGACGACCGCGAGCAGACGCTCGCGTGCCTCGCCGCGCTGCAGCCGGAGCTGACCGCGGCCGATGCGGTGTTCGTCGCCGACAACGGCTCGACCGACGGTACCGAAGCCGCAGTGCGCGCGCGCTTCCCCGCCGTGCACTACGTACGGAACGGCGGCAACCTCGGGTTCGCGGGCGGCTGCAACGCCGGAATCCAGGCGGCGATCGCGCACGGCTACCGCTACGTGTTCCTGCTGAACAACGACGCCCGGCTCACGCCGGGCGCGCTGGAGACGTTGGTCGCGCACGCGGAGGCGGAGCCGTCGCTCGGCGCCGCGCAGCCGGTGCTCGCGGCGCTCGACGATCCGACACGGATCGACTCCCTCGGGATCGGCCTTTCGCGGTGGCCCGGCGTGTTCGACCGCGAGCGCGGCGGCCCGGCCGCGCGTGCGCCGTCCGCGCCGACCGCCGTGTTCGGCGCGTGCGGGGCGGCGGTGCTCCTGCGCACCGCGGCGCTCGCGCGCGCGGGAGCGTTCGACGACCGCCTGTTCATCCTGCTGGAAGACGTCGAGCTGATGTTCCGCCTGCGCCTCGACGGCTGGCACGTCGCGCTGGTGCCCGGCGCGGTGGTGCACCACGCGCGCAGGGTGTCGGCGGGCGCCAGGGGTCCGCACGCGCGCCGGCGGCGGTTCTGGCTGCAGCGCAACATGGTCGCGCTCGCGCTGCGCTACTGGCCGGGACACGCACTGGTCCTCGCCGCACCGTTGCTCGCGTACCGCGCGCTCGACGCGCTCCGCCTGCGCCGGGCGGTGCCCGACCAGCCGTGCACCGCGCTGTGGCGCGCGTTCCTCGCGCAGCGGCGCGAGACCCGCGTGCGCATGCGCCGACTCGGCATGGACGCGTGGTTCGGCCGCCGCCCCCGCACCGCTACATTGCGGCAATGACCACGCGGCTCGTCATCCTCGGCGCCGGCGGCTTCGCGCGCGAGGTGCTCGACGTCGTCGACGCGATCGAAGCCGCCGCGCCCTCGACCTTCACCGTGGTCGGCTTCGTGTCCGAGCGCGAGAGCGACTGGAACCGCACGATCCACGGCGTGCCGGTGCTCGGCGGGTTCGAATGGTTCGAGCGGGCGCCGCGCGAGGGCCTGCACGTCGTGTGCGGCATCGGCAACCCGCCGGTGCGCAAGCGGCTGGTCGCGCGCTGCGAGGCGCTCGGCCTGCCGAGCGCGACCCTCGTGCACCCGCGCGCGGTCCGCACCCGCTGGGTGGAGCTGGGTCCAGGCACGGTGGTGACCGCGGGCGTCGTCCTCACCAACGACATCCGCGTCGGCCGCCACGTGCACCTCAACCTGAACGCCACCGTCGGCCACGACGCCGTGCTGGAGGACTTCGTCACGATCGCGCCCGGGGTGAACGTGTCCGGCAACGTCCACGTCGGCGAGGGCACCGACCTCGGCACCGGCAGCGCCGTCCTGCAGAACACGACGATCGGCGCGTGGTCGGTGGTCGGCGCCGGCGCGGTCGTGCACCGGAACCTGCCGGCCAACTGCACCGCGGTCGGCGTCCCCGCCAAGGTCATCAAGACGCGCCCGCCGGGCTGGCACGAGTCGGTCTGACCGCGCGGGGACGCGCCGTCAGCGCCCGGTGCGCCCGCCGACCAGCACGGCGTCCGCCTCCCCCGCCGCAACCGGCACGACCGGCGGCGGCGCCGGGACGGGCACGGCGCGGTGCGCCGGGCCGAGCCACCAAGGAAGCCGCTCCTCGACCTCGCGCATCTCGACGTAGTGCTTCGCCACGATCCGGTCGACGAAGCCCATGCGCACGCCGGCCGCCCGGAAGCGACACCACAGGTTCCAGTCGCCGGGCTGGTCGATGCGCCACGCGTCCGCGTCGTGCAGGAAGCGGCGCAGGCGCGCGGAGTAGAGCACGGCGACGTGCGCGATGTGGCCGTGGCGCAGCACGGGTCCGCCGCACGTCGTCCAGGCGCCGTCGCGGCCCTCGACGAGTGCCTTCCCCCAGGCGAACTCGAGCCCGCGCGTGCGGCAGGCGTCGAGTAGCACCTCGACGTGGTCGTCGGTGAACTCGTCGTCGTCGTCGAGCGGCGCGATCCACTCGCCGCGCAGGATCTGCAGCGCGTGGTTCATCGGCGCCGCGCCGGCGACCATCCAGCGATGGCTCGGGTCCTCGGGGTAGCGGCCGCGCTCGGGCAGGTTGACGAAGCGCACGCGCGGGTCGCGCACGCTCTCGACCGCGCGCGCGGTGGCTTCGTCGCAGCAGTCGCCGACCACGAGGATCTCGAGGTTGCGGTGGGTCTGGCGCAGTGCGGACGCGATCGCGCGCTCGGCCACCAGCGGGCCGCGTCGGTAGGTCGCGATGCGCACGGTGACCAGCGGCGGCCGGTCCTTCACCCACACAATCGGTGCGCTCGCGCGCTCGGCGGCGATCCGGCGGCGCTCGACTCGCACCTCGCGCGCCTGGCGCAGCAGCACCGGGACGCCGCCGCGCGCGCACACCGCCGCGAGCCAGCGCAGCAGCGACCGGCAGCGCACGGTGAGGTCGAGCACCGCGGCGGTCGTAGCGAGCGCGACCGGCGCGGCCACGGCGAGGACGCCGAGCGGCGTGCGGAACGGCAGCGCGGCGAGCGCGCCGGCGCCGGCCGCGGCGACGCCGCACGCGTACCCGGCCGCGATCGGACGCAGCACGTGCGCGGCACGCAGGTCGAGCCGCCGCAAGAGCAGCCACGGCAGCACGACGCAGTTCGAGATCGCGAGCGTCACGAGGGTCGCGACCGCCGGCCCGAGCGGGGTCACGCATGCCCCGAGCGCGAGGCTGAGCGCGAAGTTGGCCGCGGCCTCGACGAGCACGACCGCGCTGAGCACTTGGTGCCGGCCGAGCGCGATCGCGGCGGCGATGAGCACGTGCGCCGGCGCGTGCAGGAACCACGTGGCGGCGTAGACGAACGTGGTGTGCACCGCGAGCGGCGGTGCCGTGCCGACCCACACCCGGAGCAGCTCGGGCGCGTGCAGCGCGAGGCTCGCGAACCCGGCCCCGGCGAGCGCGCAGGCGAGGAACAGGAGCGACGCGACCATGCGCGGGCGGCGCTGGGCCGGGGCGGCGACGAGGCGCGGGAACGACGCGGCGAAGATCGCGAACAGGAGCCCGGCGCCGGCACCGGGGAGCTTGCTGCCGAGCGCGAACGCGCTCGCCGCCTCGTCGCCCCAGAACGCGCCGACGATGGGCACGTCGGTCATGAGCCCCACCTGGCCGGCGACCGCGGTGATCCACATCGGCGCGGCGAAGTGCAGCACCGCGCGCGCGTCGGTGCCGCTGCCGGGCACGGCGAGCATGCCGCGCGTGGCCATGATGCTCACGAGCGGCACGGTCACCAGCAGGCGTGCGCCGAGCGCGGACCACGCCGCGCCGAGCAGACCGAAGCGCTCGGTGAGCACCACGAGCAGCACCGTGCCGACCGCGGCCTGGGCGAGCGCGGCCGCGGCCAGCAGGTCGAAGCGCTGCCGGCCGCGCAGGATCGCGGGCAGCGGCGCGGCGAACAACGCGAGGGCGGTCTCGATGCCGAGCACGAGCGTCGCGCCGCGCACGGCGTCGGCTGCCGCGCCGTCGAGGCCG
>DATGPD010000233.1:0-3298 GCA_035305285.1 Planctomycetota bacterium | reverse complement strand
GGAAAGTCCGGGCTCCACAGGGCAGGGTGGTGGGTAACCCCCACCGGCGCGCAAGCGTCAGGGACAGTGCCACAGAAACGACACCGCCGGCCGGCCGGGCTCACCCGGCGACGGTAAGGGTGAAATGGTGAGGCAAGAGCTCACCGCGGATCGGGCAACCGATTCGGTCCGAGGCAAACCCCACCCGGAGGAAGACCGAGTAGGGGAGTCGCGCGGCCCGCGCTCAGGCTCCCGGGTTGGTCGTTCGAGGGCATCCGCGAGGGTGCTCCTAGAGAAATGGTTGCCACGGCGCGCGAGCGCCGGAGCAGAACCCGGCTTACGGGTGGGTCGGAGCATCCCTTCCCCGCGCGCTCAGGTCCCGAACTTCGGCCGGTGCCGGGTGATGCGCGTCGCCTTGCGCGCGACGTCCGCGGCGAGGGCGAGGTCGTCGCGCCCGCAGTAGGCGCGCACCAGCGCGCGGGCGAGGCCCTCCGGGTGGTCACCGTCGCGGAACGGCCAGCTCGCGACCAGGCCGGCGAGGTCCTTCACCACCCACCGGCGCCAGCGCAGGCGCGGGCGCAGGACCCGCTCGACGTCGATGAAGGTCGGCTCGCCGTCGAGCCCGGCGGCGAACAGGTGCTGCCAGTACAGGTCGCGGTACACGAGGTGAAGTCCGTGCAGGCGCCGGACGAGGGGGGCGACGACCGTGCACGCGTAGGCGAGCGCCGCGTCGCGCCCGACCGCGCACAACAACGCCGGCAGGGGCCGGCCGTCCGCTGCCAGCGTCGCGACCACCGTGCGCTCGCCGGCCCGCGCGAAGTACACGCGGGGCGCGACGCGGAAGCCGAGGCGAGGCAGTTCGCCCAGCCAATGCCACTCGTCGATCGCCGCCTGGACTCCGCCGATCCGTGCCTTGCAGAACAACGCGACCGCTCCGCGCCGCCGCGGCGGGGCATCGCTCGCCGCCGGCTCGTCCGGGTCGAACGCGGCACCCGCGCCCTGCGCCGCTCGCGCGACCGGCAGCCAGCGCATGGTCGTGACGCGCCTCGGCGTGCAGCGCACGATCAGGCCGCGGGCAGCGAGCACCGCTTCGTCGGGGTCCATGCCCGCGAGTGCCGCGCGCACCGCCTCGTCTGCTTCCGGCGCGAACACCAACTTCGTCGCCGTGGCACGCCGTGCGCGTGAAATCCGCATTCCTTGCTGGCCTTCCACGGGTCCAGTATGGTTCGGCCGGTCGTGGTCCGTCCACGCAAGGGCGAGCCACGACAAACCTTTGCAGCCATGAATCCTAGTCAGGTCTCCGGCGAAGAAGATCCATTCGAAGCGATGCACGCGAGGTTCGACCTCGCAGCCGCCAAGCTCGGCCTCGATCCCAACGGCGGCATCTACAAGATCCTGCGCATGCCGGATCGTGAGCTGACGGTGTCGATCCCGGTGCAGCTCGACGACGGAAGCCTGGAGCTCTTCACCGGCTATCGCGTGCAGCACTCGCTCGCGCGCGGTCCGGCGAAGGGCGGGATTCGCTTCGCGCCCAACGTCACCCTCAACGAGGTGCGGGCGCTCGCCGCGTGGATGACCTGGAAGTGCGCGATCGTCAACGTGCCGTTCGGCGGCGGCAAGGGCGGCGTGGTGTGCGATCCCAGCCGCCTGTCGGTTGCCGAGCTGGAGCGCATCACGCGCCGCTACGCGGCGATGATCCACGACTTCATCGGGCCCGACCGCGACATCCCCGCGCCCGACTCGGGCACGAGCCAGCGCGAGATGGGCTGGATCGTCGACACCTACTCGATGCACGAGCGCAAGTGGGTGCCGGCGGTCGTCACCGGCAAGCCGGTGGAGCTGGGCGGCTCGCTCGGGCGCGTCGACGCGACCGGCCGCGGCGTCATGCTGTGCGCGCAGCGTGCGATGCCGACCGTCGGCATCGACCCGCGAAGTGCGACCGCCGCAGTGCAGGGCTCGGGCAACGTGGGCATGGTGTCCGCGCTCTACCTGAGTCGCATCGGACTCAAGGTGATCGCGATGTCCGACATCCGCGGCGGCGTCTACAACGAGCGCGGTCTGGACATCGAGGCGCTGCGCGAGCACGTCGCGCGCACGCGCAGCGTGCAGGGTTTCCCGGGCGGCGACCAGATCAGCAACGCGCAGCTCCTGGAGCTGCCGGTCGACGTGCTCGTCCCCGCGGCGACCGAGAACGTGATCACCCACGCCAATGCCTCGCGCATCCGGGCGAAGCTCATCGTCGAGGGCGCCAACGGCCCGGTGACCGCGCCGGCGGACAAGATCCTCGAGGAGAAGGGCGTGTTCGTCGTGCCCGACATCCTCGCCAACGCCGGCGGCGTGACCGTGTCCTACTTCGAGTGGCTGCAGAACCGCACCGGCAACGCCTGGCCGCAATCCCAGGTGGAGGAGCGCATGGAGACCATGATGGTCAAGGCGTACGACGACGTCGTCGCCATGGCGCAGCGCTACGAAGTCAGCAACCGCATCGCCGCCTACATGCTCGGCATCGACCGCGTGGCCGCGGCCACGCGGATGCGCGGGCTCTACGCCTGAAGGCCGAGGACGCGGCGGCCTCCGCACGTGCCGCGCCTCGGTGCTCCCGCCCCCTGACTCGGGCGCGCTGTCGCGCCTACCCGGGGCACGAAGCGCCCGCGACGGGAAGCAGCGGCCATCGCGGTGCCGCGGCCGCGACGCCGCGCATCATGGGGATGCCTCGAAGGTCCACGATCGACCTCCGTCGCTCCCGCGCGCATCTCAATCCTTCCGCTTCCTGATCTTTTGCAGGAGCTTGCTGGTCGAGTGCGTCTTCTTGTCTCCCACGAAGGCGGTCTTGATCCCCAACTCCTTCACGGTCGCCTTCTCGGGCAGCGTGGTCGCCGAGTAGTCCGTGCCCTTCGCGTACACGTCCGGCTTCAACGTCCGCAGCACCTTGTCCGCCGTGTCCTCGTCGAACGACGTCACGTAATCCACGAACCACAGCGACGACAGGATCTCCATCCGCTCGTCGAGCGGCACGATGGGGTGCCCCTTGCCCTTCAACGCCGCGGCGGAGCGATCCGAGTTCACCCCCACGACCAGGAAGTCGCCGCGCGCACGCGCGTCCTCGAGGTAGCGGACGTGGCCGACGTGCAGGATGTCGAACACGCCGTTCGTGAACACGATCGTCTTGCCCTGCGCGCGCAGGCCCTCGAGCACCATGGCGAGGGCCTTGAGATCGGTGACCACCTTGTCCTTGGAACGCACCTTGCGCGGAACGACGACCAACCCGGAGCTCCTGATGAGGGACCGATGCGCACGATACTGCCGCGCGTGCCGGGCC
>DATGPD010000232.1:0-12302 GCA_035305285.1 Planctomycetota bacterium | reverse complement strand
TCGGCGCGTCGCGCAGCGCAAGCCGCGCCCGCGCCGCGGGCGCGGGCCCCGGGTGGAAACGCGTCGCGTCGACGCCGAACGGATGCTCCTCGACGCGGTCCTGCAGGTCGGCGAGACGGCCGAGCGCGGCGTGCGCCGCGTAGTCGCGCGAGCTGACCAGGATGCGGTCGGCCTGGCGCACGGTCCACGGCAGCACGAGTCGGCGGTGGCACGCGAACGCCGCGCCGCGCAACCCGGACGCGTGCGCGTCCATGTGGTAGGTGAGCACGAGCCGGGCGATGCGGCCGCGCGCACGCGCCCACGCGACGAACCCCGCCGCGCCGAAGAACGGGAAGTGCAGATGCACGACGTCGTAGCCCGCGCAGCAGTGCGCGAGCTGCGGGAGCAACGCGAACTGGCCCGCGCGCACGCGCGCGCGCAGGCGGTGCACCCCGGGCTGCTCGACCGGCGCGCCGCCGTACGCCGGCGTGAACACGTCGACCTCGTGGCCGCGGGCGCGCAGGCCTTCGGCGTAGGCGTGCGCGACGTTGCCGATCCCGCCGCGGTACGGCGGGTAGGTCACCACCACCTGGGCGATGCGCAGGCGCCGGCCGGGCGCCGCGTGTGCCGCCGGCGGTGCCGGTGCGTTCAGCGTGCCGACCACGCCACGAACCCGCGCACCGCCAGGCGCAGCGCGGTGCGGCCCGGCCAGCCGAGCCGCGCCGCCGCCGACAGCGCGCGGGCCGGCGTGCTGCGCCGCGCGCCCGGGTCGAGGTCCGCGAGCAGTTCGAGCTTGTCGCGCGCCGCCTCGACGTCGCGGTCCAGCAGGTCGCGGAACGCGTCGTAGAGCAGGTTGTCGCGCATGGCCGTGCTGCGCGCGCCCGCCGGCAGGAGCCCGGCGCCGACGCCGAACAGGCGGGCGTGGCTCAGCACCGCGTGCTCCTCGCGGTAGCGTTGCAGCGAGCGCGCGTGGTGGCGCGTCGCCTGAGCCTCGTGCCGGCGGTACGACAGCAGCGTGCGGCCGACCGCGGCCAGCTCGAGCCCTTTCGCGCAGCAGCGCAGCAGCCACTCCCAATCCGGCGCGAACCGGAAGTGCGTGTCGAACGCGCCGACCGCGCGGAACGCCGCGGTGCGGTAGACCAGGGAGGGGCAACAGACGTAGTTGCCGGCGTACAGACGGCGGAAGCCGCGCGCCGCATCCTCCACCGGCGGCAGCCGCCGCCAGAAGCGCTCCTTGTAGCGCTCGCTCAGCGACGGCGCCGGCCGGCCTTCGGCGTCGATCGCGCGCGCACGGCAGTGCGCCGCCGCGGCACGCGGGTTCTGCGTCAGGGCGGTGAGCAACACGCGCGCGAAGTGCGGCGCGTACACGTCGTCCTGATGCGCGATGCAGAAGAACTCGGTGCGCACCAGCTCCGCGCACCGGTTCCAGTTGCCCGGAATGCCGAGCGCGCGCTGGTTCTCGACGACCGTGACGCGCGACCCGCCGACCTCGCGCGCGAGCGCGACGGAACCGTCGGTCGACGCGTCGTCGACCAGGATCACGCGGGTCTCGACCCCTTCCTGGCCGAGCAGCGACTCCAGGAGCGGGCGCAGGTGGCGCACGCCGTTTCGGCAGGGGATCGTGAAGGTCAGCGCCGGGACCACGGCGCGGCAGTGTAGAGCGCGGCCCAGCCGCGTCGCACACGATCCGGGCCTCCCCGTCGAGGCCGGCACGCCGGCAACCGCGCGGGCCGCGCAGTTCGCCGCGCGAATCATCGCCCCGGGGGACGAGGTCCCGCGAAGGCGCCTCGGGCACGCGGGCCCGCAGCCTGCCACCGCGCGGGCCCGGAGTCGGTGCGGCGGCGGCAGAAAGGCGCGCCGCGCACGGGTCCGCACGCGGCGCGGCGCCGCCGGAAGGCATCCGCTCCGGCGGCGGGGCCGTCAGTCGATCACTGCACCGTCACGCGGTCGACGTTCGAGGCCGCGATCACGCCGCCCTGGGAGTCGATGTAGAACGCCACCGCGTCCAGGGTGATACCCTGCAGCGCCAGCGCGAGCGCCGCCGGGAACTGGTAGGGCGCGTTCGGGAAGGTGCCCGGGCTGCTCGTGAACGAGAAGTGGAACGGGCTGCCCAACGCGGCCGGCAGGCTGAAGCTGGCGAACGACAGCGCGTCGAGCTCGAGGCCGAGGAAGTTGCCCATCGCCAGCGGACGCGAGGTCGCCACCGAGTAGGCGACGAAGCCCTCGAGGTAGTTCGCCGGGCTGCCGGTCAGCGACAGGCTCAGGTGGCCGGCCGCGTTCGACGCGAGGTCGAGCACCGGGCCGCTGCGGTCGCGCCCGCCGCCGATGCCGCTCGTCACCAGCGCGAAGTCCGCGTCGACCTCCGGCGTCTCGCGGTGCGCGTCCTGCGCGACGAGCCGCGCGCTGACGTCGATCTGCCAGATGCCCGAAGGCGGCGTGGTCAGCAGCACGTTCTCCACCGTGTCGAGCCCGTTCGGCGAGCCGCCCGGCGTGCTCACGATGCCGCTCGTCAGACCGACGTTGCCGTGGTAGACGAGGCCGGTCGGAGCGACGACGCGCAGGTCGAGGTCGTTGACCCGGTGCGGCGCGACGAAGTTCGGCGCGGTGGCCAGGTCGGCGTAGACCATGGTGGTCTTGAACCAGGGCGTGTTCGGCTTCACGAACACCCAGTAGGTGCGCACCTCACCCTGGCGCAGCACGTCCAGCTCGTCGAGGACGAGCATGTTGTCGCGCAGGTCGTACATGTCCTGCGCCGACGGGAAGCCCCAGCCCACGCGGTAGCGCGACGCCGCACCCGCACCGACGATCGCCGGGTCGTACTGCCGCGCCGTGTTGATCAGGAGAGCCTTGGTGGTGGTGAAGTGCGGCTTGACCGAGAAGCGGTCCTGCCAGCTGGTCGCCGGCGTGTGGCCGAACAGGCCGTCGGTGAACAGCTCGATCGTCAAGCCGGTGTAGCCCGCGACGATCGGCGTCGCGCCCGACGTCCCGCCGAAGCCGGTCGTGTAGGTCGTCGCGCCGTTGGTCGTGTGGATCAGGTCGTAGTAGGCGCACAGGTCCGGCTTGATCCGGTTGTCGGACGCCGGCCCCATGCTCGTGCCGCTCTGGGTGTCGTCGTTGGGGTTCGCGGTGTCGCGATGGGTGATCGCGCCGACGCTGATGATGTTCTTCGCCCAGGCCTGCGGCCGCGAGTTGCGGTTGCCCGTGTTCGACTGGCTCTGGCAGATCGGGATGTCGAACTCGTGGATGATCCAGTCCATCTCGGCGGAGCGCGCGTCGTAATTCTGGATCTGCGCGTAGCCCCACGACGCCGTCTGGAACATGACCTTCCACTGCTTGGTGGGGTCGGTGATCTCGCGCACGACGCCGTAGCGGCTGTTCTGCGCGCTGCTCATCGCCGGCGTCGAGTAGATGTAGTTGTAGTCGGTGAAGTAGCCCTGGCCGTCCGGCAGGATGCCGCGCGCGTTGGCGACGGCGCCGCGGGAGAAGACCTCGCCGAACGTCGAGTTGCCGTGCGTCGTCGCCGAGCCGCTGAACACGGACTGCGGCACGGTGCGGTACTGGTTCGCGGCGAACTCCGGATGGTTCGGGTAGATGCCCTCCATGATGTGGCCGCGGACGCCCTTGCCGGTGTGCCCGTTGAGCGTCTCGACGTAGTTGGCGCCACCCTGGATGCGGGCGTTGTTCATGTCCTCGCCGATCGGCGTGGCGAGCTGCATCCACATCACGGTGTCCTCGGCCGCGAGGGCGAGCGCCTGCGGCGCCGACAGGTCGGCCTCGATCAGCAGGTTGCCGCCCGCGTAGCGCCACATCGCGCCGCCGACGCGCCCGACCGCCGCGACCAGCGCCGGCTCGTCGCGCTTGGGATCGACCATCACGATCACGTAGCGGCGTGCCTCGTCGCTGCGCTCCGCGAAGATCGGGAGCAGCGCGCGCTCCAGCTTGTAGGCCGGGTGGAACGCGCCGACCCAGCGAACCGCCGGCAGGTTGCGCACGCGGCCGGCGGTCTCGGCGTCCATGCGGACGACGTACGCCTGCTCCGGCGCGTACCAGTGCACCTCGACGCCGTGCTCGGCGAGGGCGTCGCGATGGCTCTGGTTCAGTTCCTCGTGGAACTGGACCAGGTACAGGCGCTGGCCGGGGCGCGCGCTCAGCTCGTCCGCGACCGGCGGGGTCCCGATCAGCGGATCGAAGGTCGCGTAGTGCAGGTTGATGGTCGGAGCGCGGCGCTCGGGGGGAGCGACGCGCTCGGGCTCCTGCGCGAGCAGCGCGCCCGACGCCACGGCGGGCAAGAAGACGAGGAAGCGGGCGAGAGCGAGCATCTGTTCAGGGGTAGCGAGGTAGGGTGGACGACCGGACGGGGCAGGCGAACGGGAGATCGTGAACCGGAAAGCGACCCCGGTCCAGTGGGGCTGCCCCGGACGGTCCCGCTGCGAGCGCGGTCGCATCGAGCACACGCGGTGTTGCGCTCCACCGCGCCGGCCGCGCCCGGACCACGAGTTGCACGAACTCGCGATCGAAGCGCGGTGCCGGCACCCGCGACCCCGCCGCGCACGCGAAGGCGCGCCGCATGATCCGGGGGTCGTCGCGCGTCGCGGCGTCGCCCGGCCGGATCAGCCCGCGCGCACGGGCTGGTGGCCGACCACTTCGGGTGTGTAGCCGCCCGCGTACGGCGTGGTGTTCGTGATCACCTTCACGCCCTCGAACTCGATGTTGTAGTGCAGGCGCTTCAGGCCGCGCTCCGCCATGAAGCGCGTCACGTCGGCATGGCGCGCGGGCGCGTACACCATCACGAACCCGCCGCCGCCGGGACCGCAGACCTTCGCGCCGAGGACGCCGAACCGGTCCCTCAGCTCGGCGTACAGCTCGTCGAAGCCGGGGATCGTGACGCGCGGGGACAGGCGCTTCTTGAAGTTCCAGTGCCGGTCCATCAGCTGGCCGAACTCGTCGAAGTTGCCCGCCTCGATCGCGGCCAGCGACTGCAGCCCGACATCCTTGATGCCATGCAGGGCCTCCTCCACCACCGGGTGCTGCGGCGAGGTGGGATCCTCCATCGCGAGGTACTGGTCGCGCAGGATCTCGGGCACGCTGCGCCGGATGCCGGTCCAGTAGAGGTGCACGTTGGCGATGAAGTCGGGCAGCGAGGAGATCGGCACGTTGGCGTAGCGGTGCACGACCGAACCGTCGCGCGCGATGTCGAGCACGCTCATGCCGCCGAACGCGGCCATGTACTGGTCTTCCTTGCCGATCGGCTGGCGCAGCGTGCCCAGCTCGATCGCGGACGCCTCCTCGGCCAGCTCGGCGGGCGACCCCGGCCGCCGCCGGTAAGCGTGCAGGGCGGCGAGCAGCCCGACGAGATAGCAGCTCGACGAGCCGACGCCGCTGCCGGCGGGCAGGTCCGCGGTCGACGTGACCTCGATCTGCGACCAGATCTCGTGGCGCTTGAGCGCCTCGCGCGCCAGCTCGTGCTTGAGCTGGTCGGGATGGTCGACCATCTCGCTGCGCATGTACTGCACGCGGATCATGCGATCCACGAGCGGCACGTTGAGCGAGATGTACATGTACTTGTCGAGGCCCATGGCGAGCACGAAGCCGCCGTGGCGCGAGAAGTAGCTCGGCAGGCCAGTGCCGCCGCCGAGCGTGACCCGGAAGGGGGTGCGGGTGAGGATCAAAGGTCCGGCTCCGCGCGGGATGCTAGCAGTCCGGTGCCGAAGGTCGGGGTCCCGTCCGCGGATCGCCGGCGTGCCGTGTGCGCGCGTCAGCGCGCTCGTTCGACCGCGCGCGCGCGACGCGCTTCGATCATCGCGCGCGCCGACCCGAGATCGGCACAGGTCGCGTCCGCGCGCGGCACGTCGTCCGGCGCACGGTCGCGGTCGTCGCCGATCGCGCAGCACGGGATTCCCGCGATGCGCGCGCCCGCGATCGCGTCGTCGCTCGCCGCGAGCAGCCAGGAGCGTGCCAGGTCGATGCGCAGCTCGTTGGCGGCCTCGAGCACCAGCCGGGTGAACAGGCTGCGCCGCGGCACGTCGTCGTCGACTTCCTCGCCCGGGCGCGGGTACACGAAGGTCCCGTCCAGCGATCCGCCGAAGCCGCGCAGGGCGACGTCGATCGCCCGCTGTCGGGCAGCTTCGACGCGTGTCGCGCGGCCATCGCTCACGCGCCCCGGCTGGCAGTCGAGCGCCACGCACAGGTACCCGACCCGCTTCCACTCGCTGACCGCGAGGAGCGCCGGGCGCCGCACGGAGAAACCTTCGGGCTGCGGAACGCCGAGCAGACAGCGCTCCATCAGGATCGCAGGCCGCAGCAGGGGCCGGTTCGCCATCGGCCCGCACGTTACTCGCCGGCGGGACCGGCGCGAAGCGCGCCCCGAGAAGGCGCCCGGGCCGCGTGCGATTCGAGCACGAACCCGCCCCGCACGCGCGCCCGCGCGTCGCACCCCGCGAGCGAGCGGCGAGCGCCGCGTGCCGCTCGCCGCGTGCGTGGTTGGCCCCACCGATGCTGAGCTTTGCTGACCGGCTGGGTATCGTGCCGCCGATCGCAGCATGCCCGGCCGGCGGCGGACGTTCGACCGCGCGCCGGTCCCGACCGCCTCGTCTCCGCAATGTCCGAGCGGCTCCTGCACCCAGAGATGCCGACCCCGGCCGCCCCGAGCACCGCACCCGGGACGGAGGTGCGCCCGGCGTGGCGGCGCCTGGCGGCGGCGCTCGTCGTCGTGCACTTCGCGATCGCCGCGGCGCGGGTCCCCGCCGACGTCATCGGCAAGCGCTGCGAGCGCGTGGCGGACTTTCGCGCGCGCGGCCCGATCCGCTTCCACCTCGACAACGAGTTCATGGCTGGCGCCGACGCGGTCGAGTGGCTCGTGCGCCACGCGAGCCCGGACTCGGTGGTGCTGCACCGCGGCGCCACCTCGGGCGCGATCGAGCTGGTGCCGCCGCTGATCTGGCCGCGCCTGCTCTACGACGAGTCGTGGGTCAGCGGCGACGAACGGATCCCCCTCCGCCGGCCGCTCGCGCGCGGCCCGATCGACGGCCGCGACGCGATCGCCGTGCTCGAGTGCGACCCTGAGCGGCGGGGCGGCACGCAGGCCCTGCGCATCGTGGGGCGGTGAACGACCTCACCTCGCTCGCCTGGCGGCTGGTGCGCGGGACGCTCTTGGGCCTCGCCGCCTTCGCCCTCGTCGCGCACGGCGTGCTGCTGTGCGGCGGCTCGGTGTGGGCCGGCCTGCTGCCCGTCGTGCTGCTCGGCGCGCTCGCGGCGCAGCGCGACGACGGCGTGCGCCCGGTCGGCCCGCCGGCGCCGCTGCCGCTGCGCGCCGGCGCGCTGGTGCTGCTCGCGGTCGTGTTCGCCGCGCTGTGCTACGGCGCGCTCGCGACGCCGGCGCGGCACTGGGACGGGGTCGTGAGCTGGGAGATGAAGGCGATGGTGCTGGCCGCCGCGCCCACGCTCGACCAGCCGTTCTTCACCGACCACGCGGTGTACGCGCAGAGCCGCGAGTACCCTCTGCTCCAGCCGCTCGTGCAGGCGAGCGTGCAGCGCCTTGCCGGCGCGGCGGCCGGCCGCGCGCTGTTCCCGGCACTCTGGCTCGTGCTCGTGGCGCTCGCCGGCAGCGCCCTGCGACGCGCCGGGTTGCCCGGCACGCACGCCTGGCTCGCGGCGCTCGGGATCGGGACGATGCCGATGCTCGTCTCGCCGACGAGCGGCGCGGTCGACTCGGGCTACGCCGAGCTCGCGATCCTGACCACGCTGACCGCGGCCGCTGCCGCCTTCCTCGCGAAGGACGGCTGGCTGCTCGGCGCGTGCTGCGTGGTCGCGGTGTTCCTCAAGCCGGAAGGCACGGTGTACGCCGGCGCGATCGCGGCGTGCGCCTGGCTGCTCGGCCCCCGCCGGCTCGCGACCGGCGCCGTGCTCGGGACCGCGGTCGCGCTCGCCGTGTGGCTGCCGCTGCTCGACTTCCTGCGCTACGGGCCGTTGCACGCGGCCGAAGCGCCGTGGGCGACGCGCCTCGCGGTGTTCGCCGGCGGCGCAATCCTCGCGGGCGCCCTGCACGAGCGCGTGCCACGGATCGGAGCGCGCGCCGCGCTGCTCGCGGTCGCGGGCGCCACGGCCGCGGCGGCGTGGTGCCTGCTGCCCGGGGAGGGTGCCGGCGCGCTCTCCGCGTACGCGCACAACCTCGCCGACCTGCCGCAGCGCGCGGCGCGGACACCCGAGCTGCTCGTCGCCGGCGGCGAGCAGGCGATCGCCGTGCGGCGCTTCGGACTCCTGTTCCCGCTGGTCGCGTGCGCGCTCTGGGGCGGCTGGCGCGACCTCGACGATGCCGGCCGCGCGGTGGCGGTGCTGCTCGCCTTCGGCTGGACGATCGTCGCCGTCTCGATGCTGCTCGCGCCGGAGACCGACTTCGCGCACCACGTGCGTTCCAGCTTGCACCGCCTCCTCCTGCAGTGGACCGGGGTCGCCGTCGTGTGCGCCGCGCTGTGCCTGCGGCCTCAGGCGAGCGCCGCGAGGATCCCGTCGCCGTAGTGCTCGACGCGCCACGGCTCCAGCAGCCCGGTCTCCAGCAGCGCTTCGCGCGTGCGCGGCACCGGACGCACCGCGGCGAGGTCGAGCAGGAGCTGGCGCGGCACGATCAGCGACGCGTCGACCTTGCGCGACGCGGCGGTGAGCTTCCGCCACGAGCGCAGCCGGTCGTACACCCGCCGCTGCGCCGGCGTCAGCGCGACGGCGCCTTCGCCTTCCTGCCGCGGAAGGGCAGCGATCGGACGCAAGCGCGCCGCGCGGCGCAGTGCACCGAGTACCGGCGGCGCGAGCCGTTCGGCGAGGCGCGGCGTCATGCCGGGCACCGCGGCGAGTTCGTCGGCGTCGCGCGGCGCCCGCCGCGCGATCTCGACGAGAAGGTCGTTCCCCGCCACCTTGAACGGCGGCACATCGCGGTCCTCGGCGATGCGCTCGCGCATCAGGAACAATTCGCGCAGGCGCCGGCGCCCCTGCGGGTCGAGTTGCTCGGCGCCGCGCAGGCCGGCCCAGGCGTCGGGATCGAACTGGCGCGGCGGCGGCACCAGCGCCGCCAGCCGGCGGCACTCCGCGGTCACCTCCAGCACGTGCAACGGCCCAGCCGCGACGACCGCCGCGCGCAGCTTGCGCGCCAGTTCCAGGAGGTAGTGCGTGTCGAGGCGGGCGTACTGCTTCTGCTCTTCGGTCAGCGGCCGCATCCCCCAGTCGCTGCGCTGCAGCCGCTTGTCGAGTCGCACACCGAAGTGCTCCTCCAGCGCCGCGGCGAGGCCGAGGTTCTGCCGTCCGAGCGACATCGCCGCGACCTTCGTGTCGAACACGCTGGTGAACTCGAACGCGTGCGCCCGCTTGAGCGTGAGGATGTCGTACTCCGCGTCGTGGAAGACCTTGACGATCCCCGGGTCGGCGAACACCGGCACGAGCGGCGTCAGGTCGAGTCCGGCGAGCGGATCGACGAGCACGTCGCCGAGCCCGCTGCTGATCTGGATCAGGCACAGCCGCTCGCGGTACGCGTAGAGCGAGTTCGACTCGGTGTCGATCGCGATCGCGCGCTCGCCGAGGAGGTCGTCGGCCAGCTTGCGCAGGGCAGCATCCGAGTCCACGTAGACGGGCGGAGCTGCGGTGCGGGATCCAGACACGCGGCCTCCACTGTCCACGCGGGTTCGGGGTTGGACAAGGGAACGCGGGAAGTCGCCGACGAGGACGATGCGACCCGATGCGGCGCGTGCGACCAGCCCGCACCAGAGCCCGGCTGCCGGTGCGAAGCGGTTGCGTCCGCCATCCGGTGCCGCCGTCACCGACCGCCGCGCGCCGGCCTGACGCGGCACCCGGCCGCACGGCCGGCGGCCCGGACGGGCGGATTGCGCACAAACCCGAAGGCCGGGAGCTGCCGCCGCAGGGCGGCGGCGCACCGGCGCCGCCTGCTCGCTTGCGCACTCGCGCGCATCCTTTGCCCGCGTCGCGGGCGCGGCCTACCCTTCGCGCCATGAACGTGCGCATCGAGTACTGCGTGGTTTGAAACTACCTGCCGCGGGCGTCCAGTCTGGGCGCCGAGATCCGGAAGGCCTTCCCCGACGCCGAGGTCGAGCTCAAACCGGGCGGCAAGGGTGACTTCATCGTCACCGTCGACGGCAAGGAGCTGTGGAACAAGCGGCAGATGGATGACGAGTTCCCGGACCCGAGCCAGGTGCTCGCGAAGCTGAAGTCGGCGTAAGGGAAGGGGGCGGGCGCGGCGGGCTGTGCGCGGTGCCCGGTGACACGGCTTCTGCGTGTGCGCGGCCCCGCCCGCAAGCCACACGCAGATCGAGGTGGGCAGGCTCGCACCCATGACCGGTGACCTGCCCCGCGAAACACCACCCAAGCAAAGGCGCTTTGGTTGCGTGGCTGTGGACGGGCGGGTCGAAGGATCGGCTACCAGCGCGCGGGTCCTTCACGAAGCACACTGCGGCCCGGCGCGACTGTGGCCACGCTGCAAGGCATGCAACCTGGCGTGCGTCCGTGCCATCTGCTGCACGAAGAAGGAACCGCCGCGAACGCGATCATGGCGCTCGCGGCGGCCGGGCAGCTTGGTGAGCCACACCG
Source organism: Planctomycetota bacterium (assembly GCA_035305285.1). Classification (GTDB taxonomy): domain Bacteria; phylum Planctomycetota; class UBA1135; order UBA1135; family UBA2386; genus DATGPD01. The sequence continues at coordinate 1,739 of DATGPD010000232.1, read as the reverse complement.
ATCCCGGTGGGCCATAGCCTGCCTGCACCGGTCGGGTGGGCACAAGGCAAGCGGTGTGCCAGCGTGTGGGTGGCGCGAACCCGCGGGGTCCATCGCTCATGAGCCGTTCGCAGGGTGCCGACCACGACTACGGACGACTGGTGGTCATGCAAGGGAAGGCCACCCGGCCGCCCCGCCGAGACCTCTCGATCGCCCGTGGGCATCGACGGTTGCCCACGGCGAGCAGATCCCATGCGGCCCGCGCCTCTCAGTTGGCCAAGATCATTCTGCGAACCTGATCGTTCTGTGAGCCGCGTGGAACGATCCTGTCGATGCCCTGTTCGAGTGTCGCGATGCCAAACCGGCGCGACACTCTCGTGCATGAGCCTGACCATCCTTCTCAGTCGGTGTAAGCGCCAATGGCGATTTCCGCAGGCTCAGATTGGGGATGACGAAACAGGAGACCCTGACAATACTAGGTGAGCCCAACAAACATCCAACCCCCGAGGCTACGAGATCTGGCGTTACAGCTACCGCTCTCGACTCTTCTTCGCGACGGGGCACTCGTCAGACGAACACCGAGACCTCGCTTTGCTCACGGTGCCTGGTTTGAACGCCCAACCCGTCCAGGTGGCGATGGAAGGCCCGAAGGTTGGTGACAGAATTACGCGACAGGCAACCCGGATGGCCGCGAGGGATCCTTCGCCGACGGAGTGGTCAGCGCCTATGGGTCCTTCTTGGACTGCCCACCCGCTTTTCAGATGACGGCACCGATCGCGCCGGGTAGCAGCGGCGGCCCGGTAGTGGATCGTTACGGTGGAGTTGTTGGGGTGGCCGTTGGTGGCGTGGCCGTGGTGAGAACCTCAATTTCGCGGTGCGGCTCGAGGAGATACTCGCATTTGCGGCCGAGAACGGACTGACACATCCGGCGGCGCCGCGACGGTGACGTCGAGGCGATCGAACTTACGCGGGGGCATAGACGCAAGTACTGTCACGCTGCTTACGGGGCACGGCGCCCCTGCGACTGCCCCGACACGCCTGGGAGGAAACTCGGAACTGCGCCGTTCCCGAGAGCGAAGAGTCTCCTAGGCGTCCCAACAACCTCCGTGCGCTGGCGAGGGCGACGGGACTCGAACCCGCAACCACCGGATCGACAGTCCGGTACTCTAACCAATTGAGCTACGCCCCCGCGCACAGGGGGCGGGGATCCTAGGGAGACGAGGGCCCCGGGTGCAAGCGGCGGGGCGAGTTTTTCGCGTGCGCCGCGGCGCGGCGCCACCCGCGCGGATGCAAGCGCCGCCGAGGCACGCTCCCGCGGCGCCCCTCCCGCGCACGGTGCGAACCCGTCGTGGACGGCGGATCCAGCCCGCCCCGGGCGGCGCCACGGCGCCGCCCGGCACGCGCGGCCGGCCCGCTTGCGGCATGACCGTGACGCGGAGGAGGAGCTGCGTACCCGCCGGCGTGCCGTCCGACGCCCAGGCCGCGCGGCCGGTGCCTCGTTCGCCGGGAGAACGGAGCCGCCCCTGTCCGGCGCAAGCTCGTGATCGCGGCGCGCAGCCTTCGGGCAGGTACGCCGCACCAGCGACGCGCCGTGCACCATCCTCGCCGAGCCGGGGAGCGTCCTAGACCTAGAAGGGACGATCGAAGCCGACGCCTTCGCGCCCGCCCCCCTGCACGTCGACGTGGACTCGGCGCCTTCGATCGTCACCGTCGAGATGGTGCCGATCGACCGCGTCGGGCTGCAGCTGGACTTCGTCGCA
>DATGPD010000231.1:0-2465 GCA_035305285.1 Planctomycetota bacterium | reverse complement strand
TGCGCCGGATCCGGTTCGAGCTGGAGCACGGTACGGTGGAGCGGGTCGCGGGTTGAGGGGGTGTGGCTCGCGACCTCGCGGCATGGCGGCGAGCCCGACGGTTCGGCCTTGCCATGCCCGGCCGCAGGAACGACTCCGTGCGCTCGCGTAAGGCCGGAGGAGCGGGAGTCGGCGGCCGTGTCCTTCCTGCCGGCAGGCCCTTGCTGCATCGCGCCGCGGGCTCGGCCTCGTCCGTCGGCTCTCGCTGCGCCCGGCGGCGTGCGACCAGGTCGAAAAGCGTGGTCACGGTGCAAGGCTGCGGCCTCGCGCGGACATCAGGTCGTCGTCCGGGCGACGGCTCGCCGCCGCCGCGCGGTGCGCCGGCCGACCGCGAGGCGCCGGCATCGCGAACCCGAAGCGACCTGACCGCCATGAAGTACCTGATCGCCTTCCTCCTCCCCTTCGCCCCCTGGTTCTCCGCCCTGCACCCGAGCGGGGCCGGCGCGCTGGGCGGCGGATGTTGCTGCTGCGAGCCGCCCGCGTGCTGCGCCCCCGACTGCTGCTCCAGCGGCGGCTGCTGCGGCGGCTGACCCGACCGGCGGTGCGCGCACCGCGGCCCCTTCCGGCCGGTGCGAGGCTGCGCCGCTAGAGTGCGCGGCACACCCTTGCCGCGCACGAGGCGCCGAGGCGGTCTCGTCGTGCCGCAGGTGTCGCCACCGCTTTCCACGGGCCTCATGCCCCGCGTCCTCGATCGCGCCGAGTTCGGCCACCTGTTCCAGGCGCACGCCCGCGTCCTGTGGGTGGTGGCCGCGGCGTTCGTGCCGGCCGACGCGGTCGAAGACGTGCTCCAGGACGCAGCCGCCACGGCGCTCGCGCGGCTGCCCGAGTTCGACCCCGACACCAGCTTCCGTGCCTGGATGACACAGATCGTCCGCTTCACGGCTGCCAACGTCCGCCGGCGCGCGCGGCGCCGCGCGGCCGAGCCGCTCGCCGGCGATCCGGTGCAGCCCGCGGGGAACGGCGCGCCGCCGGTGGCACGCGACGGCTCGCTGCACGAGCTGCAGGCCGAGTTCGACGACCGCGTGCTGCGCGCGCTCGACGAGCTGCCCGCGATCGCGCGGGCATGTTTGCTCCTGCGCGTCGTGCTCGACCTCGGCTACGCCGAGATCGGGGAGACGCTGGGCCTGCCGGAGGGAACGGTCGCGAGCCATGTGCACCGTGCCCGCGCCGCACTGCGCCGGATCCTGGGTGGCGAGCGCGGTGACGGGCGGCCGGCCACGCCGTCCGCGGTCGCGAGCGCGCAGGCGAGGACCCGACCATGAACGATCCGGCAAACGACGATCTCGACCGCCGGCTGGACGGCGTGCTGCGCGCGGCGTTCACCCCGCCGCCCGCCGAGGTGATCGCCGCGCGCGCGTTGCCGCGCACGGGGGTGCGCCGGCGGGTCGGCATGCTGGCCGCGGCGGCCGCGCTGCTCGTGTTCGCGGCGGCGGCGTGGATGGTCGCATCGGCATCCGGTCGAGGGCGCACGACCGCGCGCGCGGCGCTGCCCGCGCTGTGGGTGGCCGCCTACCACGACGCGGTGGCGCGCGGTTTCGAGGAGCGCGCGTGCTGCGACGGCGACATCGACCTGCAGCGGCGTTGCCGCGAGATGTTCGCGGCCGCCCTGGCGCTCGCTCCCCGCGCCGGGATCGAGCTGTGCGGCGGCTACTGCGGGCAGCCCGCCGGCGGCGCGGCGGCGATGCTCGCGCGCGCGGACGGCGAGCCGGTGTGCCTGTTCGTGCTGCCGCGGGAAGCGGCACCGCCCATCGAGAGCGGCGAGCACGACGGCCTGCGCATCCACCGGAGGGAGGTCGGCGGGCTCGTCGCCTTCGAGGTGTCGCGGCTGCCGAGCCCGCGCGTGCTGCCGCACCTGTACGAGCCGGAAGGGTAGGCGAGCGTCCCGGTCCGGGTTCCGACCTCCTCGGCGCGACCGTCACGGCCCCCGAGGCGGGGGATGTCGTCCTGGCCTCGTCAGGTATCGTGATCGGAACGACCGCGACCCGTTTCGGTGAGGCCGGCGACGTCGAGAGAGTCGTCAGACAGTGGATGCCGTCGACAGGGCGTGTGCCGGAGCGTTTCGTTCCCGCCCGCCACCGACCCCTGGGGCCTCCCAGGCACTCTTCGCCTCACTGCCGCTGCAGCACCCGCGCGCACGCGGCCGCGATGCGCTCGGGGGTGATCGTGCTGTTGTCGGCGTCGGGTCGGTACGAGCAATAGTCCGGCGCCGTGCTCACGATCTTCTCGCCGAGGTCCCACACGTCGATCTCGGCGGCCGAGGTGGGAGCGAAGAACGCGACGACGCGGCGGCGGCGGGCGAGGGCGATGTGCAGCGCGAGGCTGTCGCTGGTGATCACCACCTCGCAGCGGTCGATGAGCGCGGCGAAGTCGAGCAGCGAGTTGTCGGTGCCGGCGTCGATGAGGCGAGGAGCGCTGGGAAGGGCCGC
>DATGPD010000230.1:0-2694 GCA_035305285.1 Planctomycetota bacterium | reverse complement strand
CCGGTGATCCAGTAGTAACCGTCCTCGTCACGCCGGCAGCCGTCGCCGGTGAAGTAGTAGCCCGGGTACGCGCTGAAGTAGGTCTGCACGAAGCGCGCGTGGTCGCCCCAGATCGAACGCGCCTGCCCGGGCCACGGCGAGGCGAGGCACAGGTTGCCGCTGACCCCGTTGCCTTCGAGGACCTTGCCCTGCTCGTCCACGAGCACCGGTTGCACGCCGAAGAACGGGAACGTCGCGGAACCCGGCTTGCACGGCGTCGCGCCGGGCAGCGGCGTGATCAGGATCCCGCCGGTCTCGGTCTGCCACCAGGTGTCGACCACCGCGCAGCGCCCCTCGCCGACCACGTCGTGGTACCACACCCACACCTCGGGGTTGATCGGCTCGCCCACCGTGCCGAGCACGCGCAGGCTGCGGCGCGAGTACTTCTTCACCGGCTCCTCGCCGGCGCGCAGGATCGTGCGCAGCGCGGTCGGCGCCGTGTAGAAGATGTTCACGCCGAGGTCGTCGACCACGCGCCAGTAGCGCCCCGGGTCGGGATAGACCGGGATCGACTCGAACATCACCGTGGTCGCGCCGTTCGCGAGCGGCCCGTACACGATGTAGCTGTGCCCGGTGATCCAGCCCACGTCCGCGGCGCAGAAGTACACGTCGCCGTCGTGGTAGTCGAACACGTAGCGGTGCGTGGTCGCCGCGTAGACCAGGTAGCCCGCGGTCGTGTGCATGAGGCCCTTCGGCTTCCCGGTCGATCCCGACGTGTAGAGGATGAAGAGCGGGTCCTCGCTGTCCATCCACTCGACCCCGCAGTACGGGCGCTGCCGCGCCAGCTCGTCGGCGAGCCAGTGGTCGCGCCCGGGCCGCATCGGCACCTCGGTCGCCGTGCGCCGCGCCACGAGCACGCTCGCGACCGGCAGGCCCTCGATCGCGTGGTCCACGGTCTTCTTCAACGGGATCGTCTTGCCGCCGCGCAGGCCCTCGTTGGCGGTGACCACCACGCGGCAGTCCGCGTCGAGGATGCGGTCGCGCAGCGACTCGGCCGAGAACCCGGCGAACACGACGCTGTGGATCGCGCCGATGCGCGCGCACGCGAGCATCGTGTAGGCGAGTTCCGGGATCATCGGCAGGTAGACGCACACCCGGTCGCCCTTGCGCACGCCGTGCGCGCGGAGCACGTTCGCCATGCGGCACACCTCGGCGTGCAGCTCGGCGTAGGTGATCTTCCGGTACTGCCCGGGCTCGTCGGCCGCCCACAGGATCGCGACCTGCTCCGCGCGCTCCTTCAGGTGCCGATCGACGCAGTTGAACGAGGCGTTCAGCTTGCCGCCGAGGAACCAGGCGAACTGCGCCGTGCGGAAGTCCGCGCGGCACACCTCGCCGTACGGCTGGAAGAAGTCGATGCAGCTCGCCTGGCGGTCCCAGAAGGCGTCCCGCCGCTCGCACGCGTCCTCGTGCATGCGCTGGTACTCGGCGAGCGAACGGACGTGGGCGCGGCCGGCGATCGCCGGCTTCGGCGGATAGACGGTCATGACGCCGGATGGTAGGCGAGCGGCGCCGGCCTTCCGACGGGTCAGCGCGCGCGGGCGAAGGTGGATCCGTCCCTGCTCAGCGCCGCGTGGCGCCGTGCAGCCGCAGGCGCCCGGCCCCGGCCCGCTCGACCGCCCAGCTCTGGCCGGCACGCGGCAACTCGACCGAGAGCGCGGCGCCGGTCGCCGGCACCGGGCGGCTCGGCCCGGTCCAGCCCGCCCCCGTCGTCGCGGTCAGCGCGCCGTCGGCGATCCGCAGCGTGAATCCCCCGAGCGCCCAGCCGTCCTGCGCCGGGCTCGCGATCACGTCCAGCGCGTCGGCGACCGCGTCCGGCGCGCGCAGGCTGGCCCACAGCCACACGTCGCCCCCGGCGAGCACCGCCGCCGCGCTGCCGCCGAGGCCTCCGAGCGCGGCGAGCGCGGCGTCGAAGCGCGGGCCGCGCAGCGCCTCGCGCATCACGTCGAAGGCGCCGCCCTCCTCGCCGCCGACCAGCTCGCGCACGATGCGCACCACCGCCGTCGGCGCAAACCGCACGAGGACGCGCGCGTCCGCGGCGCGGTCGGGCCAGGTCGCGGGCAACGGCAGCGGCGCGCCCGTGCCAAGCGCGCCGAACAGACCTTCGTCCGCGCCGGCGACCACGGCCTCGACGCGGACCTCGCCCTCCGCGTCGCGCACGCCGGCCGCGATCCACGCGAGACCGCGCAGGCGGAACGCGTCGATCGCGCGCTGCGCGGCGTGCCCCGCGAGCGCGCGCGGCAACCCGCCCCCGCGTCCCGGGGCGCTGAGCGCCCGCGTCGCTGCGGCGACCACCTGCTGCAGGTCCACGAACGCCTGCCAGTCGCCGACGGGTGCCTCGGCGACCGCCTCGGCGAACAGCGCGTTGTCCGCGAGCGACGACCAGCCGACCGACCCCGGCTCGCCGACCAGCGCGCGCACGCCGCCTTCCTCCTGCAGGCGCACGCCGACCCCGTCGAGCCATCCGTCGGGCGCGGGCAGCTCGGGTGCGGCCCCCCACGAGACCGCGATCGTGTGTCCGGGCAGGCGCGCCGCGAACGGCGGGAGCGCGACGCGCGGCGCGCGCTCGCCGCACCCGGCAGCGGCCAGCGCGGCGAGCAGCGTCGCCCGTTTCAGGCGAGCAGCCATTGCAGCAGGGTGCGCACACCGGTGCCGGTC
>DATGPD010000229.1:0-4049 GCA_035305285.1 Planctomycetota bacterium | reverse complement strand
CAGCGTGTCGCGCGAGCTGCCCAGCGCCAGCACTTCCGGGCGCGCGCGCGGCGGTTCCATGAACGCTGGATCGGTCGGCCGGCGGCGCGGGGTCAAGTGGGCGGGCGAGGCTGGTCGATCCTGCTGGTGGCATGGTCCGTTTCGCCGCCGTCCTGCTCGCCGCGTCGTCCCCCGTCCTCTGCGCGCAGAGCGCGTTCGTGGTGCCGCCGTCGCATGCGGCGCTCGAGGGGACCTCTTCGACCAACGTCCCGTTCGGCCGCAGCACCGCGATGCGCTGCCAGCTCGCCTACGAGGGCGCGCTGTTCCCGCGCGCCGGAAGCGTCGACCGCCTCGCGTTCCGGCTCGACGGCGGCACCACGGCGCCGAGCAAGCAAGTCGAGGTCGGCATCCGTGCCGCGACCGGCCCGGCGTCGGTGCTGGCCTTGCAGGCGACCTTCGCGTGGAACGTCGGCAGCGACGAGCGCGAAGTGTTCGCGCGCCGCATCCTCGACCTGCCCGCGCAGACGCTCGGGCAGACCCCGAGCCCGTTCTCGGTGCCGTTCCCGTTCGATGCGCCGTTCCCGTACGACCCGCGCGCGGGCAGCCTGGTGCTCGACGTCACCGTGTTCGGGCAGGCCCCGGGCGCCTATCCGATCGACCTGACGTGGGTGTGCGACAGCCCCGTGCAGCGCTACGGGCCTCCCGGGTGCGGCCAGCCCCTGGTCGCCGACGCGGCGACCACCCAGGTCATGTGGGGGCAGCCCCTCGACCTGCGCGTGAGCCAGGCGCGTGGCGGCAGCGTGGCCGGCGTGTTCCTCGGCACCCGCGAGCAGGGGCCGTGGAACGGCATCGTGTTGCCGTTCGACCTCGCGCCGGTCGGCGCGCCCGGCTGCCACCTGTCGATCGACGTCCTCGCGCTCACGTTCGCGCCCGCGAACGCGCTCGGCGTCGCGACCTTCCCGTTCATGATCCCCGCGCGGCCCGACCTCGTCGGCGCGACGATCCGCTTCCAGGGGTTCGACATCGACCCGCAGGCGAACGCGCTCGGGCTGGTGACCAGCCAGCCGGGGAAGGTGACGGTGTGCGGCTGGGAGCGAGTGGGCCGCGTGTGGGCACCGGGCGCAGCGCCGGCGACCGGCACGCGCGAGATCGGGCTCGCGCCGCCGGCGGAGATCACGCTGCAATGACGGCGCGCGCACGCTCGCGTCGCCTGTCGTGCGGCATGCCGGCCTGAACGACATCCCCCTGTTCCACCACGGGTCGCTCGCCGCCGCGGCGACATCTCGACGGCGGTGCGCCCGGAGGCAGATCGCGGTGCCGTTCGGCCCGCAGCCGTTCGCCCGGTCACCGTGCTCCGCTCCCATGCCGCCGTCGACAAGGCGAACCGCAGGCATGTCTGACGCACGCGCGGAGTGATCGTCGCGCGTGTTTGCGCCGCACCGCTCGGGATGGGTTCTCCGGGATCGTCGCCCGATGTGATGGCGGATACCCGACGTTCAGGTGACGGTCGCTATGATGCGCGGCCTCGCACGGTCAGACTGCGCCAGGCGTCTGGCGGCGTCCGTGCTTCACATCACTTCTCGATCTCTGGAGAACCCATGCTACGAGTGCTCGCGATCGTTCCGATCGCCGCGGTCGGCCTCACTGCGCAGACCGCAGTTTCGATCACCAGCTGCTGCACTACCAACGTGGTGTACACGTTCAACGCGGGCCACATCCCGTCGTCGAACACCACGTCGGGCGGCTCCGCGAACCTCCAGGCCACCGGCGCGTCCGGCCAGGACCAGTTGTTCGCCAACTGGTGGTACTACCGCGTGGCCTCGGACACGCGCGAGTTCAGCTTCAACCGCGCGGCCACGAGCGGCCTGCAGAACCCCAGTGCCCCCATCGTCGTCAACGCCAAGGGCGACACCGCGGTCATCGAGTGGGTCGACGTCGACGGCAAGGGTTTCGATGCCCGGCTGACGACGAAGGTCTATTCGACCTCGGCGACGAGCGGCGCGGCCACCCAGACCATGGAGATCACCAACCGCACGGGTGCTCCGCTGACGATCAACATCTTCAACTACGCCGACTTCGACGTGTGCCAGAGCGCGGGCACGGACTCCGCCGTGTTCGCCGGTCCGCCCCAGCAGCTCCACATCACGGACGCGTCCTCGTGCGGCGTGACCGCCGTGCACCTCGCGTGCAACTTCACCAACTACCACACCGCGCCGTTCGGCTCGACGTCGGCGCAGTCCCTGATGACCAACACGGTCGTCGACAACCTGAGCAACACCGGCGTCCCGTTCGGGCCCGCCGACTTCACCAACGGCTACCAGTGGCAGGACGTGCAGATCCCGGACGGGCAGACCGCGACGTTCCAGGTCGTGCTCGCGATCGATCACGTCGTCCCCTGCTGCGACGTGGCGACGGTCGAGTCGTACTGCAACGGCAAGGCGGGGACCAACGGCATCCCGGCGTGGGGCGACACCCCGCTGTTCGTCGGCGGTGAGACCGAGCTGACGCTGCAGAACGGCTTCGCCGGCTCCGCGCCGGTGGTGGCGCTAGGCGTCGCTCCGGGCGTGTGCGTGCCGATCCCGAACATCGGCACGGTCGCCGTGCAGCCGATCCTCACGACCTTCTTCCTGCCGGCGTTCGACGCATCCGGCGTGAGCACGGTCTGCCTCCCGGTGCCGGGCAATCCGGCCCTGTGCGGCGCCTCGCTCGTCATGCAGGCGTTCTTCGCCGACCCGGGCGCCCAGGGCGGCATCGCGCACACCGCGGGCGCCGAGTTCCGCCTCGGCTCCTGAAGCGCGCGACGTGCCGGCAGCTGCGCCCCCAGGGGCGCGCTGCCGGCCTCCATGTGACGCGCGCCGCCGGCGTCACTTCGGGCGCAGCCGATAAAGGCGCACGAAGTCCGTCGGGCCCAGCTCGGACTGCAGCCACGACGGGCTGCGGTAGACCAGCTCGAAGCCCGGGATCGAGGTCAACACGCCGAAGTCGTCGCTGCAGAAGGCGGCGGCCGCGGTCCCGGGCCGCGGCAGGACCTGGTCGAGCGGGATGCCGCTCATCTGCCGGCACACGCCCCAGAGCACCCGACGGTCGACCAGGAACCAGTCGCAGCGCAGTTCCTCGCGCACGACGCGGTACACGTCGTCGGTCGTGCCCAGGTGGAACGCGTTGAGCAGCGCGCGCATCGGTGCGCGGCTGCTCGCCGTCTCCCACTTCGCCTGGACCGCGATCCGCCGCCCGGTGTGCGCGAGGATCGCGCCACCGTTCACCGGGTCGGCGGCGATCGCGGCGTCGGGCGGCGTGAGGTCGCGGATCGCCTCCAGCGCCGAGCGAACCTCGGCGATCTGGCCCGGGTCGTACCAGTAGCTGAGGTCGTTGAGCGCGCAGAACCGCCACTGTGCCGCAGCCTGCAGGCCGAGCACGAGCACGGCGACCACCACCGCCGCGCGCCGCGCGCGCGCTGCCAGCCGGACGAAGAACGAGGCCGCCGCGACCGGGACGACGAGCGCGGGGAAGACCTGCAGGCGCGCGACCGCGAGCGCGCCGACGATGCCCGCGGCGAGCAGGAGCGCGAGGATCGGCCGGCCGGGGTGGTCGTCCGGCGCGCGTCGCGGCGCCGCCACCACGCCCGCGACGGCGGCGAACAGCGCCGCGCCGAGGAGGTCGAGGAGGGTGCTCGCCGGCAGGGACGCGAACGGGCCCTGCCACATGATGCGGGCGTCGAACGACAGCCGGCTCGGGTCGTCGGGGAACCGGCCGAGGTGACGGACCTTGGCCAGCATCAGCTCGAACACGTGCGCGAAGTCGCGGGGATCCGCGCCGAGCAAGGGGGCGGCGCCGCGTCCGAGCATGGCGAAGCACGCCGCGGCGGCCGCGAAGGCGGCGAGCCGCGCGAGCCGGCCCCGTCCCGCGGTGAGTGCTCCGGCGAGCATCGCCGCCGCGGCGAGCTGCACGGGCAGGCCGACCACGAAGGCCTTGGCGCGCAGCGCCGGCACGGCCAGCGAGGCGAGCGCCGCAGTGCCCACGAAGGCCGCGGCCGCGCGGACGGGCAAGAGCGCCCGGCCGGTCCACGCCTG
>DATGPD010000228.1:0-2229 GCA_035305285.1 Planctomycetota bacterium | reverse complement strand
GCTTCGCGCCGAAGTAGTGTCACGTTCCGATCACGATGCGCATCCCGCCGCTGAACTGCAGGCCGCTCGGCGTGCTGCCCGGCACGCAGATCCAGCCCTGCGCGAACGGCGCGTAGCCGGCGAACCCGCGGGTCGCTCGCGCGCGATCGCCTTGCTCGCTACGTGGACGACGCGCAGCACGCTTCCGGCGACCGCGGCCACGCATCACCCGGCTGCCGCACGCCGAGGTCGCGCGGATCATGGGGCGGAGCGAAGGCACCACGCGCATGCTGCTGTCGGCGCGCTCGTCGCGCTGGTCGCGCGCGTCGACCGGATCAACGGCGGTCCGCGCCGCTGAATGCGGTCGTCAGACGCGGGCCGGCACCGGCACGGGTTCGAGCTGCGCGGTGAACGCGCGCAGGAACGGCGGCTCCTTGCGGATCGCGTAGCCGGGCAGCTCGCTGCGCCGCGCCGCGATGTCGGCGAACGCCTCGATCACCCAGTCGAAGTGGCTCTGCGTGTAGACCCGGCGCGGCAGCGTGAGGCGGACGAGGTCGAGCTGCGCCGGGATCGCGCTGCCGGTGTCCGGGTCGGTGCGCCCGAACATCAGGGTGCCGATCTCGACGGCGCGGATGCCGGCGGTGCAGTACAGCTCGCAGCACAGGCTCTGCCCGGGCAGCAGCGCGGGCGGGATGTGCGGCAGGAACGCGCGCGCGTCGACGTAGACCGCGTGCAGGCCGGGCGGGTGCACGGTCGGCACGCCCACGTCGCGCAGCCTGGCGGCGAGGTACTGCGCCGCCGCCGCGCGGTAGGCCAGGTAGTCGGGATCGAGCACTTCGCGCAGCCCTTGCGCGAGCGCCGCCATGTCGCGGCCGGAGAGGCCGCCGTAGGTGGGGAACCCTTCGGTGAGGATCAGGAGCTGGCGGAAACGATCGGCGAGCGCGTCGTCGTTCATCGCGCAGAACCCGCCGATGTTCACCAGGCCGTCCTTCTTCGCCGAGACCAGGCAGCCGTCGGCGTGCCGGAACATTTCGCGCACGATCGACTTCAGGCTGCGCCCGATGAAGCCGGGCTCGCTGCGGTGGATCCACCACGCGTTCTCCGCGAACCGGGCCGCGTCGAGGAAGAACGGCACGCCATGGCGCCGGTACATCGCCGCGGTCGCGGCGATGTTGGCCATCGACACCGGCAGCCCGCCGACCGCGTTGTTGGTGACGGTCAGCAGGCCGATCGGCACCGAGCCGGGCGGGGCGGAGGCGAGGAACGCCTCCAGGCGCACGATGTCCATGTCGCCGCGGAACGGGCGCGGCGCGGACAGGTCGTGCGCGTCCACCGCCGGCAGGTCGAGGGCCTGCGCCCCGGTGAACTCGATGTTCGCGCGAGTCGTGTCGAAGTGCGTGTTGTTCGGGATCACCTTGCCCGGCCCGCCGAGGAGCTGGAACAGGATCCGCTCGGCGGCGCGGCCCTGGTGCACCGGGAACACGTGCCGGTACCCGGTGAGGTCGCGCACGACTTCGGCCAGCTCGGTGAACGAGCTGCTGCCGGCGTAGCTCTCGTCGGCGGTCATCATCGCCGCCCACTGCTCCGTGCTCATCGCGCCCGTCCCCGAGTCGGTGAGCAGGTCGATCATCACGTCGCGCGCGTGCAGGCTGAACAGGTTGTAGTGCGCGGCGCGCAACGCGCGCTCGCGCTCTTCGCGCGAGGTCATCCGGATCGGCTCGACGGTCTTGATGCGGAACGGCTCGATGATCGTCTTCATTCGCGGGCGGACCCTCGTCGAGCCGCCAACGCGCACGGCGTGCGATCGTTTTCCCCCGGAGGGCGGCACCGTGCCCGACGCCGCGCGCGGACGGGACTGGCAATTGGCCGACCTCTCCTGCATTCGTCGGGCGTGGAACCCTCGCCTGCAGCACCGGTGGACGGCGCCTCGCCCTCGGGCCTGGTGAAGCTCGCGGTCCACGCGAGCCCGCCGCTGCACCATCCCGTGAGGTTCTTCCTGACCGCGCCGCTGTTCGGCATCGCCGCGGGCTGCGTGCTGCTCCTCGAGCCGACGGCGTGGACGTCGCGCTGGATGCCCGCCACCCTCGCCGCGGTCCACCTCGTGACCGTCGGGGTGATGCTGATGGTGATGGCCGGTGCGCTCTTCCAGGTCGTGCCCGTCCTGCAGGCGCGTCCGGTCGCTTGCGGGCGCGTCGCCGTGCCGGTCGTGCACCTGACGCTGAGCGCCGGCGCGGTCGCGCTCGCGGTCGG
>DATGPD010000227.1:0-4688 GCA_035305285.1 Planctomycetota bacterium | reverse complement strand
CGGGAAGTACCTGATCGGCATGAACAAGTGGGCGATCGACCGCTTCAACAAGGTCGGGCCGTTGCTGCCGCAGAACTTCCAACTCGTCGACATCTCGTCGGGCGTGGAGATGAAGCTGCTCTACGACATGCCGATCCCGCTCGGCGAGCCGCACTACGTGCAGTTGATCAAGGCCGACAAGCTGAAGCCGATCGACGTCTACAGCCCGATCGGCATGGACCCGGTCACGCACAAGGTCGCCGCGAACGCGACCGTCGCCAAGCAGGAGCGCATCGAGCGCGACGACGACGGCGTGCACGTCTACATGACCGCGGTGCGCAGCCACTTCACCCCGGACATCATCCGGGTGAAGGAAGGCGAGACCGTGCACCTCCACATCACCAGCGTCGAGCAGGCCTACGACGCGACGCACGGGTTCGCGATCGGCTCCTACGGCATCAACCTGAGCCTGGAGCCGGGACGGCACGCCGACGTGACCTTCGTCGCGGATCGCGCTGGGGTGTTCCCGTTCTACTGCACCGAGTTCTGCTCGGCGCTGCACCTGGAGATGGCGGGCTACCTCCTGGTCGAGCCCGCGAACTGATCCGCGGCGCGCGGCCGGCTCCCTGGTCGCACACCGCGCACCGGTCATGAACGCCTCGCCCGCCATGCCGTCCCCCACGACCCCGCGGGCCGTCGCGCTGCTCCTCGCGCTCGCTGCGTGCGCGCGGCAGGACGACGCGCCCGTCGCGGCAGCCAGGGCGGCTCCACCGCGGCCGGCGGCGGGCACGGACGTCGCGCCGGGCACGTTGCCGGCCGCGCTCGAGGCGGCACCGGAGGGCGCCGTCCTGTGCCTCGCGCCCGGTCGGCACGAGGGACCGATCGTCGTGCGGCGCAAGGTGACCCTGTGGGGGCCGCCCGATGCGGTCGTCGCCGGCAGCGGGCGCGGCACGACGGTCACCGTCGAGGCGCCCGGCAGCGCGCTGCTCGGGTTCACGGTCGACGGCAGCGGCACGCGGTTCGACCTGCTCGACGCGGCGGTGCACGTCGCCGCCTCCGACGTGCGGGTCGAGGGCCTCACCGTGCGCGGCGCCCTGTTCGGGATCCTGGTGCAGAGGGCGGCGCGCGTCGTCGTGCGGGGCAACGAGGTGGTCGGCACCGGGCAGGCGGCGATGGGGCTGCGCGGCGACACGATCCGCCTGTGGGAAGCGAGCGACTGCACGGTCGCCGACAACTTCGTGCGCGACGGCCGCGACGTGGTCGTGTGGTACTCGGACCGTGCGCGCGTGGTGCGCAACACCGTCCTCGGCGGGCGCTACGGCACGCACTTCATGTTCAGCCGCGACTCCACCGTGGAAGGCAACTCGTGGGTCGGCAACGTCGTGGGCCTGTTCGTGATGTACAGCCACGGCATCGCGGTGCGCGACAACCTGGTGTCGCGCTGCACCGGCGCGGCCGGCATCGGGATCGGTCTGAAGGAGTCCGGCAACCTGGCGATCGAGCGCAACCGCCTGATCGCGAACACCGTGGGCATGTTCTTCGACAGCTCGCCGCTCGATCCGGACGAGCACAACCGGGTCGCCGAGAACGTCGTGCGCCTGAGCGGCACGGCGATCCATTTCCACGGCGGCGCTGCGCGCAACCGGTTCCTCGCCAACACGTTCCGCGACAACCACCACCAGGTGCGGGTCGACGGCGGCGGCGACGCGCTCGCCGCGGAGTGGCTGGGCAACGCCTGGGACGACTACCAGGGGTACGACCTCGACGGCGACGGCACGGGCGATCTGCCGTACGAGGTGCGCAGCCTCGCGACGCAACTCACCGGGAAGTACCCTGACCTCGCATTCTTCCACGGCACGCCGGCGTTGTTCCTCGTGGACCTGACCGGCAAGGCGATGCCGATGTTCCGACCCAAGACCCTGCTCGTCGACCGCGCGCCGCGCGTCGGGAAGGACGTCGATGCGCGTTGAGATCCGGGGTCTGGACAAGCGCTTCGGCGCGGTCCACGCGCTGCGCGACGTGGCGCTCGACCTGCCGTCGGGCAGCCGCACGGCGCTCGTCGGGCCGAACGGCTCGGGCAAGTCGACCTTGACCCGCGTGCTCATGGGCATGCTCGACTTCACCGGCACGGTGCTCCTCGACGGCCTCGACCCGCGCCACGACCGTGCGCGGCTGGCGCCGCGGGTGGCCTACGTGCCGCAGATCGCGCCGCGCCTGGGCGCCCCGGTGCGCGAGATCGTCGCCGCGGTGGTCGCGCTGCGCGACCTGCCGCCCGACGCGGTCGGCGCGCGCTGCGCGGCGCTCGACCTCGACCTCGCCGCGGTCGCCGGCCGGCCGTTCCGCGACCTGTCCGGCGGGATGCGGCAGAAGCTGCTGATCGCGCTGGCGCTCGCGGCGCGGCCGGACCTGCTCGTGCTCGACGAGCCGACCGCGAGCCTCGACCCGGCCGCGCGCGCGCGGTTCTTCCGGCTCGCCGCCACGCTGCCGCAGGAGCCGACCGTGGTGCTGTGCTCGCACCGGCTCGACGAGATCCGCCACCTCGTCGAACGCGTCGTCGTCCTGGAGGACGGCCGCGTGCGCTACGACGGACCGGTCGCGGCCTACCTGCGCGGCAGCGCGTTCGGCCACGTCGAGGTGCTGGTCGACGGCGACGCGCCGCGGCATCAGCTCGAACGCCTGGGCTTCGTGGTCGGCGCGCACGGCTGGTGGTCGCGCTCGGTGCGCAACGGCGAACGGATCGCCGTGCTGCGCGACCTCACCGACCGCCTCGGCCCGCACCTGCGTGATCTCGTCGTCCGCGACGAGGAGAACCTCGATCCTGGTCGGAGCGAACCGTCATGACGACTCCCGGCAAGACAGCCAACCCCGCGGCGTGGCTCGCCGCGATCGTCGCCTTCGTCGCGCTCGTCGCCGTCTCGATCGCGGCGTTCGTGTCCGGTCGGCTGCCGGAGGGTCCGGTGACCCCGGTGTTCGACAAGGAGGCGTGCGCGTTCTGCAAGATGCACGTCGGCGAGCCGGGTTACGCCGCGCAGCTCCAGACGCGCGCCGGCGACGTCTTCTTCTACGACGACCCGGGCTGCCTCGTGGAGCACCTCGCCGCGGAGCGTCCCGAGGTGCACGCTCTGTACTTCCGCCACGTGCACGAGGAGCGCTGGCTCACCGTCGAGCAGGCGGGCTTCGTACCGATGCCGGCGACGCCGATGGGGTTCGGCTACGGCGCGGTGGACGCATCCACTCCCGGCGCGATCACCTTCGCGGAGTTCTCGGCGAAGGTCGCGGCGCGCGATCGAGGCGGGCAATGAGCGTCCTCCGCCAGGCCCGCGCGATCGGCCGGCTCGAGCTGGCCGAGGTGCTGCGCTCCCGCTGGCTGTGGTTCTGCGCCGGCGTCTACGCGCTCCTGTCCGCCGTGTTCGTGCTCGTCGGCCTGCGCGAGTCGAGCGTGCTCGGCTTCACCGGGATGGGCCGCGTCCTGCTGTCGTTCAGCCACGCGCTCGTACTCCTGCTGCCGCTGCTCGGCCTGTTCGCCAGCGGGCAGGTCATCAACCGCGGGCGCGACGACGGGAGTTTGGAGCTGTGGTTCAGCCACCCGGTGACGCGCGGCACGTACTTCGCCGCGGTGTCCGTGGTCCGGCTGCTGGTGCTGCTGCTCCCGCTCCTCGTCCTGATGCCGGCGCTCGGCCTGTTCGGCCGGATCGCGTTCGGTCAGGCGGTGCCCTGGGGCTTCCTGGCGCGCACGCTGGGGGTCAGCGCCGCGCTGCTCGCCGCGGCGGTCGCGGCCGGGCTCCTGGTCAGCACGTTCGTGCGCAACCAGGCGAAGGCGCTGATGGTGCTGCTCCTGCTGTGGGCGCTCGGCGCCGCCCTGCTCGACTTCGCGCTGATCGGCCTGATGCTGCAGTGGCAGGTGCGGCCGCTCCTCGTGTTCGCGCTCGCCGCCCTCAATCCGGTGCAGGGCGCGCGCCTTGCCCTGCTCGCCAGCGCCGAGCCCGAGCTGGGCCACCTCGGCCCGGTCGGCTTCTTCCTCGCCAACCGCGTCGGCGAGGCGGGCCTGGTCGCGCTCGGGATCGGCTGGCCGACCCTGCTCGCGGCGACGTGCTGGCTGCTGTCTTTGCACCGGTTCCGGCGCGGCGACCTCGTGTGACCGTCATGAATCTGCAGGACAACCCCTCGGCGCGTTCGTTCTTCGAGTTCCTCAACGTGCCGCTCGGCCCGCGCGTCCGGGTGCTGCTCGTGCTCCTGCTGGTCGCGCTGCTCGGCAGCTTCCTGTTCCCGCTGTGGCGCATCCAGATGACCGCACCGCAGTACCCGAACGGGCTGCGCCTCGACATCTACAGCTACAAGCTGGCGAGCGGCAACGAGGGACGCGACCTGGACGAGATCAACGTCCTCAACCACTACATCGGGATGCGGCGGATCGTGCGCGAGGAACTGATCGACCTGAACTGGCTGCCGTTCGCGATCGGCATCCTCGCGCTGCTCGTGCTGCGCACCGCGCTGCTCGGCAACGTGCGGCACCTCGTCGACCTCGCCGTGCTGACCGCCTACCTCGGCGCGTTTGCGTTCGGCCGATTCGTCTACATGCTGTACACGTTCGGCCACGACCTCGACGAAGCCGCGCCGATGGACATCGAGCCGTTCACACCCCCGGTGCTGGGCGTCAAGCGCGTGGCGAACTTCACGACGCAGAGCTGGCCGATGATGGGGTCCTGGCT
>DATGPD010000226.1:0-4538 GCA_035305285.1 Planctomycetota bacterium | reverse complement strand
AAGGCGCGCGCGGAGCTGCTCACGCCCAAGGGCCTGCGCACCCTGTCGCCGCGCGACCCGGCGTACGTCCCGCGCTACGCCGGCGGCCCGCGCGAGCGCGACTCGGCCTACCATCAGGGGACCGTGTGGCCGTGGCTGCTCGGCTTCTTCATCGAGGCCGCGCTGCGCGCGCAGGCGCCGAGCCGGAAGCTGTGCGCCGAGCTGCGTGCGCTGTGGACCCCGCTCGAACCCGAGCTCGGGCGCGCCGG
Source organism: Planctomycetota bacterium (assembly GCA_035305285.1). Taxonomy (GTDB): domain Bacteria; phylum Planctomycetota; class UBA1135; order UBA1135; family UBA2386; genus DATGPD01. Next base: position 4,290 of record DATGPD010000226.1, on the reverse strand, counting down.
GCTGCAGCACGTCTCCGAAGTGTTCGACGGCGACCCGCCGCATCGTCCCGGCGGGACGATCGCGCAGGCGTGGAACACCGGCGAATGGCTCCGATCGCTGCGCCTGCTGGAGCAGGCGGAGAAGGGACGATGATGCCGCGCGCTCCGGGTCGGCGGACCCCCGCGCGCCGGGGCGCGCCGGGGCCCGGACCGCGCGCCGGCCCCGGAGCGGAACGCCCGCGGCGCCGGCGCTTCAGTCCCCGGCCCGCAGCGCACGATGTCACGACGATGCCCGGCCGCCGGCCACCCCGCGCGGCCGCGCTGACCGACCCCCGCAACCGAGGAGAGAGGACGACTTGAGCGGCCGGTTCTGCCTGTTCGAGATCAGTTGGGAAGTCTGCAACAAGATCGGCGGCATCTACACCGTCATCTCCAGCAAGGCGAAGACCACGGTCGAGAAGTTCGGCGACGATTACGTGACCGTCGGCCCTTGGCTGCTGTCGGACACGGATCGGAGCATCCCGTTCGAGGACGACCCGTCGTTCGCGGACTTCGCCGAAGCCTGCCGCGAGGCGGGCACGCCGGTGCGGGTCGGACGGTGGCTGATCCCCGGGCGGCCGCGAACGATCCTGGTCGAGTTCAGCAAGCTCTACCAGGAGAAGGACAAGCTGCTCGGCCGGCTGTGGGAGGACTACAAGGTCGACTCGATCGCCGGCGGCTGGGACTACATCGAGCCGGTGATGTTCGGCATCGCCGCGGCGCGCGTCATCGAGGAGTACTGGGAGCGCTACCTCGCGGCGACCTGCCAGCGCGCGGTCGTGCAGTGCCACGAGTGGATGACCGGCGCGGCGCTCCTGCACTTGAAGCCGCGCCTGCCGTCGATGGGCTCGATCTTCACGACCCACGCGACCATGCTCGGCCGGGCGCTGTCGTCGCTCGGCCACTCGCCGCGCTCCGGGCTCGGCGGCTCGACGGTCGAGGACCTCGCCCGGCAGCACGGCGTGGTCGCCAAGCACTCGATGGAAGGCACCTGCGCGCGCGAGGCCGACGTGTTCACCACGGTCAGCGCGGTGACCGCGGCCGAGGCCGAGCTGCTGCACGGCCGCCGGCCGGAGGTGATCCTGCCCAACGGCATCGACCTCGACGTGATCGACTCGTTCGCCGGCGCGACCGACCGCGCCGCGATGCGGCGCGAGCTGGAGCGGGTCGCGTCGCGCTTCCTCGGCGCGCCGGTGGCGGGTGCGGCCTTCCTGTGCACCTCGGGGCGCTACGAGTTCCACAACAAGGGCATCGACCTGCTGCTCGACGCGCTGGCGATGATGAACGCGCGCCCCGGACGGCCGGTGGTGCTGTTCGTGCTCGTGCCGGCCGGCAACTCCGGCGTGCGCGCCGAGCTGCTCGAGCGCCTGCGCAACGTCGAGGCGCCGGCCGACGGACCGATCGGAATCTCGACGCACAACCTGTTCGAGGTCGAGCGTGACCCGATCGCCGAGCGCTGCCGCAGCCTCGGCCTCGACAACCGCACCGACGCGCGGGTGAAGGTCGTGCACGTGCCGATCTACCTCACCGAGAACGACGGCTTCCTCAACCGGCCGTACGAGGCGGTGGTCCGCGCCATGGACCTCACCTGCTTCCCGTCGTTCTACGAGCCGTGGGGCTACACGCCGCAGGAGAGCCTCGCGCTCGGCGTGCCGACGGTGACCTCCGACTACGCCGGGTTCGGCGTGTGGGCGCGCGACCAGGGGCTCGGCCCGCGCGACGGCGTGACCGTGCTGGAACGGGTCAACGTGCAGTACTCGGTGGTGATGGAGAACCTCGCCGCGGTGCTGGAGGAGCACATCGCGGCGCTCGGCCGGGGCACCGCGGCGCGCAGCGAGGCATGCCGCGCGACCGCGCGCCGGACCGAGTGGCGCGGACTGTTCCGCCACTACGAGGAGGCGTACGCCGCCGCGCTCGCCGCGGTGCAGGAGCGGTCGCAGCAGGGCGTGGCGCAGCCGCGCCGGCCGAAGCTCACCGTCGTGCACGCGCCGCAGCACGGGCGCACGCCGCGGCTCTCGCCCTTCGAGGTCGCCGCGACCCTGCCCGAGGAGCTGCGCGGGCTGCAACGCCTCTCGCGCAACCTGTGGTGGAGCTGGAACCGCGACGCGGAGAACGTGTTCGCCGACCTGTCGCCGCTCGCCTGGCGCAACTGCGGGCGCAATCCGGTCGCGTTCCTGCAGCGCCTCTACCCCGAGGACCTGCAGGCCAAGGCGCGCGACGAGGAGTACCTCGCGCGGCTGCGCGCGGTCACCGCGCGGCTCGACGAGTACCTGGCCGCGCCGCCGCCGCCGCCCGAGGGTCTGAGCACGCAGCGCCCGGTCGCGTACTTCTGCGCCGAGTACGGCGTGCACGAGTCGCTGCCGATCTACAGCGGCGGGCTCGGCGTGCTCGCCGGCGACCACCTCAAGTCGGCGAGCGACCTCGGCATCCCGCTGATCGCGGTCGGCCTGTTCTACCGCATGGGCTACATGGCGCAGCGGCTGACCGCGGACGGCGAGCAGCTCGCCGCCGACGTCGAGAACGAGCCGCGCCTGCTGCCGGTCGAGATGGTGCGCGACGACAAGGGCGAGCCGCTGGAGGTGCGCATCAAGCTGCCCGGGCGCGAGATCTTCCTGCGCGCGTGGAAGGTGCTCGTCGGGCGCGTGACCTTGTACCTGCTCGACTCGAACACGCCGAGCAACCGCGCCGAGGACCGCGACATCACCCGCAACCTCTACGGCGGCGACGCCGAGACGCGCATCCAGCAGCTCATCGCGCTCGGCCGCGGCGGCAAGCGCCTGCTGTCCCGGCTCGGCATCCGGCCGGCGGTGTTCCACATGAACGAGGGGCACGCCGCGTTCCTGAGCCTGGAGCGCGTCTCCCGCCTGGTGAAGGAGGAGGGTCTGACCTTCGAGGCGGCACGCGAGTACGTGCGCGCGACGACGCTGTTCACCACGCACACGCCGGTGCCCGCCGGCCACGACCGGTTCGGCGAGGACGTCATGCGCCGCTACTTCGCCGACGCGGAGGAGTGGGTCGGCGTGCCGTGGGACCGGTTCTTCGCGCTCGGGCGCAGCGAGCCCGACGGCGGGGCGTTCAACATGACCTGGCTCGCGCTCAACTTCGCGAGCTACGTGAACGGGGTGAGCAAGATGCACGGCGAGGCGTCGCGCGAACTGCTGCACCCGTTCTGGCCCGGGCTCTTGCGCAGCGAGATCCCGGTGCGCTCGATCACCAACGGCATCCACCTGCCGACCTGGACCAGCCCGCGGGTCGCCCGCCTGCTCGGTGCGACCGACCGTCCGGTCCGTCCGTCCGACTTCGCCGCGGCGCGCACCGTGTCCGCGGACGCGCTGTGGCGCGCCAAGCAGGAGGACAAGCGCGAGCTGCTGGAGGAGGTGCTGCGCTCGCTGGAGCAGGCGTTCCTGCGCCGCAAGGACAGCCCGATCCTGCTGAGCCGCATCCAGTCCGGTCTGGAGGAGCGCGCGCTGATCATCGGGTTCGCGCGGCGGTTCGCGCCGTACAAGCGCGCCCACCTGCTGTTCAAGGACGTCGACCGCCTGCACCGCATCCTCAGCGACCCGGAGCGCCCGGTGCGCGTGCTGATCGCCGGCAAGGCGCACCCGCGCGACAAGATGGGGCAGGACATCCTGCGCGACATCGCGCGGCGCACGCGCAGCGACCTGCTCGCCGGCCGGGTGTTCTTCATCGAGGACTACGACATGGCGCTCGCGCGCGCGCTGGTGCGCGGGGTGGACGTGTGGCTCAACAACCCCACGCACCTGCTCGAGGCGAGCGGCACGTCGGGGATGAAGGCCGCGGCGAACGGCGCGCTCAACCTGTCGATCGGCGACGGCTGGTGGCCGGAGGCGTTCAACGGGAGCAACGGCTGGCAGATCGGCGGCGCGCGCCTGTACGACGACCAGGAGCTGCAGGACCAGTTCGACAGCAGCACGCTCTACCGCCTGCTGGAGGAGAGCATCGTGCCGCTCTACTTCGCGCGCGACGCGGACGGCCTGCCGCAGGGCTGGATCGAGCGGATGCGCGAGAGCCTGGCGACGGTGCCGCCGACGTTCAACACGGACCGCATGGTGCAGGAGTACCTGCAGCAGGCCTACCAGCCGCTCGCCGCGGCGCACGCCGCGCTCGGCCGCGACGGCTACGCCGAGGCGCGGCGGCTGGCGGAGGACGCGCAGCGCGTGCGCAAGGCGTTCGAGAAGCTGCGCATCCACTCGGTGCAGGTGTCGGACCCGGCCAAGCTGACCGTCGGCGGCGTGCTCGCAGCGCACGTGG
>DATGPD010000225.1:0-5349 GCA_035305285.1 Planctomycetota bacterium | reverse complement strand
TGCGCCGGGTCTTCCAGCTCCAGCCAGGTGCCGGGCAGGTCGACGGTTCCGTAGCTCGTCAGCGTCGCTCCGCACGGCGCGTCGTAAGCCAGCCCCGCGCACGGCGAGCGGTGCTCGACGGTCACCTGCCAGCGCGCGTGGAAGCGGGCGGACAGGAGACCGTGGCCGGTCTGGCATGGTCCGCGCGTGCGGAACACGAGCGCGGTCGGAGTGGGGCCGAGTGCGAGGTCGAGCGTGCGCACGGCGGGCGCGCCGCATGGCGTCGGCAGGACGTTCTGGAGGTCGCCGTGTCCCGGCACCGACAGCGTGCCGTCGTAGGTGCCGCCGACCGGCTCGTTGCAGGTTGCGACCATCAGGCGGACGACGGTCGGCGTCGCGCTCGCCAGCTCCACCTCGATCTCGTGGTGCGTCGGCGGACCGAACCGCGGACCGACGCCGGCCGCCGGGAACGCCGGCGCTCCGGTCGTCGCCGCGTTTCCCGACTCGTCGAGCATGCTGCGGCTGGTGCGCGCGAGCGAGAAGGTCCGCGTCGCGGTCGCCGACGTGCCGCCGCTGCCGAACGACGACGTGATCGTCGCACCGCCGGTGATGTCGGTGTTGGCCGGCAGAGTGCTCGGCGGTCCGGCCCACACCTCCAGCTCGGTCCGCGCCGTCGCGCGTGCGACCACCTGGGCGGTGGCGGGTGTCGGGAACGCCAGCCCACCCAGCCGGCGACGGTCGCCAGCGCGCTCCGGAGCATGCGCGCATCGTAGTCGTCGTGCGGACTCACGGTCGGCCCGCCCGACCCGCGCCGTGGCTGTGCCCGCCCGGCGCGCTATCGTCTGCGCCCTTCCGCAAGCCGCTGCGACCCGCATCCTTCCGTGCTGCAGAGCGAAGTCCTCGCCCAGGTCCGCCGCATCCAGGTCCGCACCAACCGCCTGGTCACCGACGTCATGGCCGGTGGCTACACCTCGGTGTTCCGCGGCGCGGGGATCGAGTTCGACGAAGTGCGCGAGTTCACCGAGGGCGACGACATCCGCGCGGTGGACTGGAACGTCACCGCGCGCACCGGCCGGCCGCACGTCAAGAAGTACATGGAGGAGCGCGAGCTGACCGTGCTCTTCCTGCTCGACGTATCGGGCTCGATGGCGTTCGGTACGGCGCCGGGGCGGGCGACGCAGCCGCCGACCGTGCGTCGGGCCGCTGCGACGTTCTGCGCCTGCCTCGCGCTCGCCGCGGCGCGCAACAACGACAAGGCGGGGCTGATCGCGTTCAGCGACCGCATCGAAGGCTACGTGCCGAGCAAGAAGGGCAAGGCGCACGTGTTGCGCATCATCCGCGAGGCGCTCGCCCTCGAGGCCAGGGGGCGCGGCACCGACGTCGCCGCCGCGCTCGACTACGCCGGCAGGGTGCAGCGCAAGCGCGCGGTCATCTTCGTGATCAGCGACTTCCTCACCGTGCCCGACCTCGCCCGCCCGCTGCGTTTGCTCGCGCGCCGGCACGACGTCATCGCGACGCAGATCGTCGACCGCAGCACGCTGGAGCTGCCCCGCGCCGGGCTCCTGCACCTGCGCGACCTCGAGACCGGCGTGAGCCGCTGGGTCGACTCGGGGAGCGCGAAGGTGCGCGCCGCCTGGGCGGAGCGCATGCGCTCCCGGCAGGAACGGCTCGCGGAGACGCTGAAGCGCAGCGGCGTGGACCGCATGGAGATCGTCGTGCGCGGCGACCACGTCGAGTCCGGCCAGATCGAGCGCGCGGTCGGCGACGCGATCGTGCGCTTCTTCCGCATGCGCGAGGTGCGCGGGGCGCACCGATGAGGCGGCTCCTGCTCGGCGTCGTCCTGCTGTTCGCGGCGTGCGCGCGCGAGGCGCGCGACGGGCTGCCGCCCTCGCCGTGGAGTCGGCCGCCCGACCTCGGCGTCGACCTGCGCGCGTGGCAGTCGGCCGACGAAGTGCCCCTGCTCTCGCCGTGGACGGTCGTCGTCGACCTGTTCGTCGGTCCGGGCGTCGAGTGCGATTTCGTCCCGGCGGTGCCCGACGGCTTCCGCGGCACGGTCGACAGCGGCGAGTTCACGCCGCTCGGCGCGGGCCGACAGCGGCGCTTCACCCTCGCGCTGCGGCCGGTGCAGCTCGGCGAGCTGACCGTCGCGCCGATGCGCGCCGAGGGGCGACGCACGTCGGACCAGGGCGACGGCGCGCCGATCGTCGCGACCACGCCGCAGTTGCAGGTACGCGTCACCTCGCTGCTCGAAGGTCATGGCGAGGAGCTGGAGGCGCCGGCGCCGCCGTTCGCGCCGCGCTTCCCGTGGCAGGGCGTCGCGCTCGGCGCGCTCGCGGTGGTGCTGCTCGCGCTCGGCTTCCTATGGTGGCGTCGGCGCCCGAAGCGCACGCGGCAGGCCCCGGCCGAGACGCCGCTCCCGGCGCACGTGCGCGCGCTGCGCGCGCTCGCGCGGCTGCGCGGCGCGAGTCGCGCGACGCCCGAGGAGATCGACGCGTTCTACGTCGAAGTGTCGCGCGTCCTGCGCGTGTATCTGGAGGAGCGCTTCGGGCTGCACGCGCCGGAGCGGACCACCGAGGAGTTCCTCGCCGAGATCCACGCGCAGGGCGCCGCGAGCCCGCTCGACGGCGCGCAGCGCAACGCGCTGTCGGCGTTCCTGCGGCAGTGCGATCTGGTGAAGTTCGCGCGCGTCCTGCCCGGCGAGGACGCGCACGCCGAGACGCTGCGCACCGCCGAGCAGCTGGTCGAGGCGACGCGCGTCGACCGCGTGTTGCAGGAGGTCGGGTCATGACCTGGTCGCTGCTCGACCCCTGGCTGCTCCTGCTGGTCGTGCCGCTCGCCCTCGTGGTGGTGCTGCGCCTGCGCCGCCCGCGCGCCGCGCTGCCGGCCGCCGCGCTGCTCGACCCCGACCTGCCGCGCAGCCTGCGCGCGCGCCTCGTGCACCTGCCGTTCGCCCTGCAGGTGCTCGGCGGATTGGCGTTCGTCGTCGCCATCGCGCGCCCGGTCGTGCGCGAAGTGTTGCCGATCCGCGAGCAAGGCGTCGACATCCTGCTCGTGCTCGACCGCTCCAGTTCGATGCTCGCGCCGGACATGGACGCGCGCGGCAAGACCCGGATGGTCGCGGCGCGCGAGAACGCGATCGCGTTCGCCGGCGCGCGCACCGACGACCGCCTCGGGCTCCTGACCTTCGCGCGCTACCCGGAGCTGACCTGCCCGCCGACCCTCGACCAGCAGGCGCTGCAGGCGTTCGTGCGCGGCGTGGAGACCGTGCGCCCGCGCAGCCCCGAGGACGGCACCGCGATCGGCGTGGCGCTTGCGGAGGCGAGCCGCGTGCTCGCGGGCAGCGACGCGAAGTCGAAGGTCGCGGTCCTGCTGTCCGACGGTGAGGAGAACCCCGACGTGCCGATCGACTACGAGCAGGGCGCGAAGCTGTGCAAGGACGCCGGCGTGCGCGTGCACACGATCGGCGTGGGGACGCTGCAGCAGACCCTGCTCGGCCCGGTCGAGCCCGACTTCGTGGCGCTGCGCAAGGTCGCGGAGATCACCGAGGGCAAGTTCTTCCGGGCGCGGTCGGCGGACGACCTCGCCGAGGTCTACGCGGAGATCGACCGCCTGGAGAAGGTCGAGCTGGAAGACCCGCGCTACCGCACCGCGGACCACTTCGCGTGGCCCCTGTTCGCGGGTTCCGTGCTGCTCGCGCTCGCCTGGCTCCTGGAGTGGACCTGGCTGCGCCGCGTGCCGTGACGCGAGCTGCTGGACCTGACGGACCTGCGCGCACCGCGGCGGCGCTGGCCGTGCCGCCGGCGAGGGAGCGTTCCCGTCCGCGGCGCCCCGGTCCTCGCGCGCGGAAGCGCGCGCCAGGCGTTCGAGGAGCGCGCACGAAGGCGATCCCGGCGCGCGGGAGCGCGGACTCGTCGACTTCGGGGCGATCCGAGTCGCTGCGGGCCTCGACCAGGAGTTCGACGTGCGCGTGCCGGAGGCGTGGTTCCGGTGATCGGCGTCACCGCACGGCGTCAGGCGCCGTGCGGTGCCCGGTAGAACCAGTACTCCGCCGTGTAGGGGACCCACACGATTTCGCCCGGCGTGCCGGCGCGCGCAGGCGCGGTGCCGCCGGTCGTGTACAGCCGCTGGATGTAGGTCGTGCGCGCGAAGGGACCCGGCCCCTGGGTCGAGGTCGTGCGCAGCAGCAGCCAGGGGATGGCGTTCGACGTGACGCTGACCCCCGCGACCAGACTGCCCGCGACGCTGCTGCCGCTGACGCTCATCCACGTCGGGCCGCGGAAGTGGATGCCGACCGCCCCGTGGAACCCCGCGTCCGCGTACAGGATCGCGACCGGCTCGACGAACTCCCAGCGGCTGTTCGCGGCGTCCCACTGCCAGACCTGGAAGCCCTGCGCGTGCAGTGCGAAGTGCGCGACGTGGCCGGCGGGTACGGCGATCGCTTCGCAGCCGGGCGGCAGTTCCGGCGCATGCCGGCCGCCTTGTTGCGCGGGAAGGAACACGGCCGCCGTCGCGACGAGCGCGGCGCGGAAGACGGAAACACAGTTCATGGATCGAGACTCGTGGTTGCTTTCGCGGGCGGTGATGCCCGTGCTCGCCTGAAAGCAGCCGCCGCACGGCCGTGACGGCGCAACCACGGATCAGGGCAGCGGGCGCACCGCGCGTACCGGGCGAGCGAAAATTCCGTCGGCGGCGCGGAGCCAGGAGGGCCACGGATCTCGTAGGGCGAGGGCCCTGGCGTGGCTCTCTTATACGCTTAAGTTATTCGAGAACGCCGACCCGCCCCGCATGCGACCGCCCGAACCGCCGGTTTCGACCCTGCCTGCAACGGGCGCTCCGCGGAGGCTCCCGGCGTTGGTGGATGAGCGGGCGGTCGAGGCCGCGGCGTGGGACGTGCCGCGCCCGCGCGCGTGCGGGCCGTTCCTGTTCGTCGGAGAGCGCAAGTTCCTGGTGAAGGCCGTCTCGTACGGCACCTTCGCGCCCGACGAGCGCGGTGACCTCTTCCCCCCGCGCGCGCGCGTGCGCGAGGACTTCGCCGCGATCGCCGCCGCCGGGTTCAACTGCATCCGCACCTACACGGCGCCGCCCGACTGGCTGATGCACGAGGCGCGCGCCGCGGGCTTGCGCGTGCTCGCCGGCATCTACTGGGGCGGCGAGAACTGCGACTTCGACGACCCCCGCGCGCTCGCGCGGGCGAGCGGCACGGTGGTCGCCGCAGTCCACCGCCTGCGGCGCTTCCCGGACGTCGTCCTCGCCTACCTGATCGGCAACGAGATCCCGGCGCTCGTCGCCCGCTTCCACGGCCGGCGCACGATCGAGCACTTCCTGCGCGCGCTCTACCGCGCCGGCAAGGCGGAGGACCCCGCCGGCCTA
>DATGPD010000224.1:0-2466 GCA_035305285.1 Planctomycetota bacterium | reverse complement strand
TCACCCGGCACGCCGGCGGTGCCGAGCCGTGGCGCGCCGAGCTGTACGTCGACCTCTACATGAGCAGCGGTGCGCAGCTCGCCGAGCTGGCGCTCGGCCGCGACCGCTTCGTGCTCGATGTCCGGCCGCGCGCGCACCGTACGCTCGGCCAGGCGGCCGCGCTCTGCTCGCACCCCTACGACCTGTGCACCGCGCTGGTCGCCGAGGAAGCGGGCTGCGTGCTCACCGACCTCGACGGCGCGCCGTTCGATGCGCCCATGCACACCGCGGGCGACGTCGGCTGGATCGGCTACGCCAACCCGGCGCTGCACGCCGCGCTGGCGCCGATCGTGCACGCCGTGCTGCACGAGCACCTCGCCTGAACGCGCCGGCGCGCGCGCACGCTCACGCCGTGCACGGCACCTGCACGATCCGATCCTCCTCCGCGATCCACGCCGAAAGCGGGTTGCCGTACACGCACCCCGTATCCAACCCCACCACCCGCGGCGTCCGCACCAGTCCGCGCCGCGCCCAGTGGCCGAACACCACCGTCTTCGCCCCGCGGTAGAACTCGTCCCACGGCCGGAACGGCGGCCCGGGCGGCGGCCAGTCCGACTCCGGCCGCTCGCCGTCGCTCGTACAGTAGCGGACGTTCGTCGCGAACTCGATCTCGGCGGGCGACAGTTCGCGCGACGCGAGCGTGTCCACGTCCCAGTGCGGATGCAGTCCAGCGTGCACCACCAGCACGTCGCCGAGGTCGCGCACGATCGGCATCTTCGCGAGCCACTCGTGCGACTCGCGGTCGCGGATGCGACGCTTGCGCAGCCAGTGCAGGTCGTGGTTGCCGAGTACCGGCTGCGCGTCGATCTCGCGCAGCAGGCGCAGCAACCCCTCGGAGTCGGGTCCCTTCGCGACGAGGTCTCCGGTCGGATACAGCACGTCGCGCGCCGGGTCGAACCGCACCGCATCGAGCAGGCGTTGCAGCGGCTCGCGGCAGCCCTGCAGGTCGCCGACGAAGATGCGCCGCCCGCGCTCAGCCACGTCGCCCTCGCGCCGCGCGATCCGCGCGCGCCGTCGGCCCGGCCGACCGCGCGATGATTCCGTCCACGCCGTGACCGCGTCGACGCGACACCGCGCGCCGCCGTCGCATGCGAACCATCCCCCTCACCCGTGCTCGCCCCTCACGGCTGGAACGTGATCGGCACCGCCGAGCTGAACGACTTCACGCTGAACGGATACTCCTCGCCGACGGTCACGCCGCCCGCGTACACAGTGATCCCGACCAGCACCGGGAACGGCGGGATGACGAGCTGTGCCGCGACCTGCGCGCTGCCCGGCAGGGTGCCGATGCCGTTCACGATCGGCGTGCCGGGCTGCAGCGACGCGATGAACAGCGCGTCGCCGTTCCACGGCACCGTGCGTCCGCAGCCGACCGGAATGCCCGGCACCGTGCCGAGCGCGATGCCGATCAGGTAGCCGCGGCCGGCGTCGCCCGGGCTCGTGTAGGTCAGCGTCGTCGTCGTGCCGATCCGGTCCATGCCGCTCTTGCCGAGCGTCGGCGCCTGCCCGACCGGCACGAGGCACACGTCGAGCTGCTGCGGCTGGTCGTACGCGGTCACCGTCACCGGCACGGTCCTCGACTCGAAGCCCTGCGCCGCGAACGTCACCTGGTGCGTGCCGAGCGGCAACCACAGCCCGTAGAGCCCGTCGCGCGCGCGGCTCACCGTCTTCTCGCCCATGCTGAACAGGTTCGGCGTGTAGGTGATCGTCGCCTCCAGTGGCTCGCCGGTGACCGCGCGCACCTGCCCGCGCAACGCCGGACGCCACCCCGTCAAGACGCGACGCACGCCCGGCCACACGCGCGCCTCCTCGTTCTGCGTCTCGGTGAACGCCGGCTGGAACGCAGTGCCGACCTCGACCAGGAACGACAGCGTGCCCGACTCGATCCACTGCGCCTCGGGCGCCTCGCTCGCGGCCGACGGCGCGCGCGTGCTGTAGTTGATCAGCCCGCGCAGGTCGTTGACGTAGCGGTTGAGGAAGGTCCGGATCGTCGTGTGCACGGTCGCACAGGTCGAATACGGGAACAGCACGTCGCGACCGTGGCTGTGGAAGTCGATGTAGATGTGCGGTCGCAGCGCGCGGTTGAGCGCCATCACCGTCTGGTTCTCCGGCTCGCTCATCGGCGCCGGGCCCTTGTAGGTCTCCGAGCTGGGCGTCGTCGAGCCGGCGCACTGCGAGGTCCACAGCGTCGGGTAGTTGCGGTTGTTGTCGACGCCGAAGCTGCTGCCGTTGTTGCGCCGGTTCTTGCGCCAGAAGTTGTCCACGTTCCACACGTGGTCGACGCCGTCGGGATTGACGCACGGCACGAACCAGATCTCGTGCTCGTCGACCGCCTGGCGGATCGCCGGGTCGGTCGCGTAGAGCTGGAGCACGCGGCGCATCGCACCGATCACCATGAACGGCGAGTTCAGCTCGCGCGCGTGGTGC
>DATGPD010000223.1:0-6742 GCA_035305285.1 Planctomycetota bacterium | reverse complement strand
GGTGGCGTAGTGCTCGTGCAGCGCGCCGGAGTAGTAGGCGAACAGCGTTCCGTGGAACTTGAAGCTCATCACGCCCGCGATCGCGGTGTCGTCCGGCAGGCGCGCGACGTGGATCACGACGTCGTCGCCGAACTCCTCCATCAGCGCGGCGAACCAGCGCCTGGGCAGCGAGGGTGAACCGAGCTTGCGCTTGTTGACCTGGAACAGGTGGAAGAACTCGTCGATGTCGCGCGACTCGGCGAAGCGCAGGCCGACCTTGTCGCGCGCCCGGCGCACCTCGGCGCGCGCCCGCTTGGGGATCGCGGCCAGGATCGCGTCGCCGTCGCCCGTGATCGCCTTGCGGAACGTCACGTACAGGTCCGTGCTCGGCAGATCGGCGAACCTGGCGTGCTCGTGGCGCAGCTCGACGTAGCCCGCGCCGAGGCGCCGCCCGAGGCGCTCGGCGTGCGCGCGCAGCGCCGCGGCCGCGGCCTGGTTCTCGACCAGCATCCCGCCGTACACCGCGTACGGGATGCTCACCAGGTTGTTGCCGAGGAACGGACTCTTGGTGAAGAACAGCGGCAGGATGCCCTCCCACCGCCGGCCGCGCTCGGCGACCAGGTAGTACGCACGGTGACGGAACACGTCCTCGACGACCTTCCGCCAGCCGCTCAGGTGGAAGAACGTCCCGTCCGCGTGGCCGCGCACCCAGGCGTCCCAACGCGCATCCTCGCCGGGCACGACCTCGCGCACCCGCAGCTCGGCGTGGTTGTCCGCGGGCTGTGGCAACACCGGTACCGACGCGCCGTGCTCGACCACCTCGTCGATCTTGAAGTCCCGCAGGTTGCGCGCCTGGGTGAAGATGATGATCTCGCCGACCAGCCCGAAGCCGATGAGCTGCACGCCGAACGCGACGAGGATCGCGGCGAGCACGATGATCGGCTGCGACGACAGGCCCTGGATGTCGTTGATCTTCTCCCACAGCGGCTTCACGCTCAGGCCCAGCCCGACGACGATCAGCAGGATGCCGACCGTGCCGAAGAAGCGCAGCGGCTTCTGCGTGAACCTCGTGAGGAAGGTGATCGCGAGGATGTCGAGCAGGCGGCGCAGGTAGACGCCGAAGCCGAAGAATCCGCGCCGGCCGCGTTCCTCGCGGTGGCGGATCGTCACCTCGACCACGCGGAAACCCTGGCGCAGGGCGAGCACCGGGAGGAACCGGTACAGCTCGCCGTACACCGCGACGTCCTCCAGCACCTGCCGGCGCATGCCGCGCATGCTGCTGTTGAGGTCGTGGAACTTGATCCCCATCAGCACGCGCAGCACCCAGTTGAACAGCCGCGACTGCAGGCGGTTGAACCACGGGTCGACACGCGGATGACGCCAGGTCGCGACGAAGTCGGCGCCGCTCTCCAGCGCCGACACGACCTTGAGCACGTCCTCGGGCTCGCTCTGCAGGTAGGGCGGCGCGTTGATGATGAAGCTGCCCTTGGCGCGCTCGACGCCGGCCGACAGCGCGATCGACTCGCCGAGTCCGCCGCCCTGCAGGCGCACGACGGTGACCGGGAAGCTGTCCTGCAGCGCGAGCAGTTCGTGCTCCGGCCGGCCGGTCACCGAGTCGAGCACGAACACGAACTCGTGCGCGTAGCCCGCCTGGCGGAGCGGCATCGAGTACGCGTGCACGAGCTTGGCCACGTCGATGTCCGGGCTCGTGACCGGGATCACGATCGAGACGTGGATGTCGGTCACCGCGCCTCCTTGACGCTGATCGCGATGCGCCGCCGGAAAAAGCCGGAGACCTTGAGCTGCAGCTCGGCGAGGAACCCGAGGCAGATGACGTTGAGCGCGATCAGCGTGGTGACCGCCGCCGCCATCGAGAAGTTCGCGTCGAAGCCCCCGGCGAACGACAGCGAGCCGTCGCGGTCGATCTTCACCGCGCCGATCGCGAACAGAAGCGGGCTGATCACGAACAGCGGCAGGGCGAGCAGCCCGAACCAGCGGAGCGGGTGCGCCGCGAACTGGATCAGCATCTTGATGACGATCAGGTCGGCGACGACGCGGAAGATCCGGCCGAGCCCGTACTTCGACCGTCCGAACCGGCGCGGGTGGTGGCGCACCGGGATCTCACTCACCCGCGCGCCGACGCCCGCGGCGAGCGCCGCGATGAAGCGGTGCATGTCGGAGTACAGCTCCAGCGTGCGCGGCACCCAGCTGCGGTAGGCCTTCAGGGAGCAGCCGGTGTCGTGGATCGGCACCCCGGTCACCCAGGAGATCACCTTGTTGGCGATCTTGCTCGGCAGCAGGCGCGTGGCGAAGCGGTCCTTCCGGTTGCGGCGCCAGCCGCACACGATGTCGTAGCCGCGTTCCAGCTCGCGCAGGAGCCGGCCGATGTCGGCCGGGTCGTTCTGCAGGTCGCCGTCCATCGTGACGACCAGCTCGCCGCGCGCATGCGCGAAGCCCGCCGCCATCGCCGCGGTCTGCCCCTGGTTGCGGGCGAACAGCACGGCGCGCACGTGCGGGTCGCGCGCCGCCAGCGCGCGCAGGCAGGCGCGCGTCCCGTCGGTGCTCCCGTCGTCGACCAGCACCAGCTCGTAGGTCCGGCCGCTGGTGCCGAGCGCCCACGTCAGGGCCTCGTGCAGCGCGGGCAGGTTCTCGACCTCGTTGTAGAGCGGGATCACGACCGAGACCTGGGGCGCCCCGTGCACGGCGGCGCGCAGCGCGGGCGTCGACGTCATCGCGGGGCTGCCGGGGGCTGCGCTTGCCTGAACTCCATGGTCGCTGGCCGGCGCGCGCGGGCGGGCACCGGCCTGAGGTCGCGAGTCATAGAGGACGGAGCGCAGCAGGCCAATCGAGCTCCCGCCGGAAACCCTGCGTCCCGCCGGCGCATGCTCACCGCCAGGCGAGCGCCGCGCTGGTCGCGACCGCGGCGAGCAGCCACAGCACGAGCAGCACGCACCACGGCCAGCGCGCGGCGCGCCGGCGGTTCGATCCCGGTCCGGGGAGCACCGTGCACGAGGTCTCGCCCCGGCGCTCGGCCGGCGCGCAGTCGATCGCGCCGTGCGCCGAGCACACGCGTCCGGGCAGGCGCAGGACGGTGGCGCGGTCGTGCCACAGCGAGGCGATCGTCGGGCCCTTGAACTCGCGCACTAGCGGGAGCGCCTCGCCGGCGACCCGGACCGACCGGCGCGGCTCGTAGCTCACCACGGCCAGCCGGCGGCCGCCGCGCCCGGCGGACGCCGTCGCCGTCTCCACCCGGCCGCTGTCGCGCGCGTCCTCGCTCACGCCGTTGTTATCGGAAAGATCGCGCACGCACTTGCACGGCGGCGCGCTCGGCGCCTTCGCAACGGCGTTGGCTGGAAGACGATACGACGGCTCGCGTGGTTAGGCTTGCGCGCCGCCCGATGAGATCGGCAGTCCGCATCGCGGTCGTGTGGCAGAGCACGACGCCCGTCGAAGCTCTATGCCGCGCGGTCGCGAACGCGCGGCCGACGGCGAACGTCGCGGTGTTCCACGACCCGGTCGCGGACGGCGAGACCATCCGCCGCCTGCAGCCGAGCGTGCTGGTCGCAGCGCTCGATGCGCCCGACTCGGAGAGCGCCGGCGCGCTGCGCATGCTGCGCGCGCTGCTCGGCGGGATCGGCGTCGTGCTGCTCGCACCCGCCGCCCGCCTGTCGGAAGCGCGCGTCCTCGCCGGCAAGCTGGAAGCGCAGCTCCTGCCGCTGCCGCCCGAGCCGGCCGCGCTCGACGCGGCACTCGAGGCCGCGCTGCGCCCCTCCCCGAGCGAGCCGCAGGCGCTGCTCAACCTCACCCGCGGGATCTCGGACGAGGTGAACAACCCGCTGCTCGCCGCGCTCGGTCAGCTCCGCCTGCTCGAAGTGGAGCTGGCCGACGACGAGGCCAAGCTCGCCAAGGTGCGCGCCGCCACGCGCAGCCTGCGCCGCATCCAGGCGACGCTCGAGCGTGCCCGCGCGGTGCAGCGCAGCAGCGAGCTGCCCGCCACCCTGCACATCGTCGACCTCGGCGAACTGCTGCGCGAGGTCGCCGGCGGCGATTTCCCTCCCGCCGCGGTGCGCGGCGACCGCCAGCTCCTGCGCACAGCCTTGCGCGACCTCGCGGCCGTCGGCCGCGACCTGATCGGCGAGGGGCGCGCCGGCACCTGGGCGCTCACCCGCCGCGACCAGGACGTGATCGTGCGCCTGGAGCTGCCCGCGACCCGGTTGTCGGCGTGGCAGCTCCCGCGCACCTTCGAGCCCTACTACCTGAGCCGTCTGCTGCGCGGCACGAGCCACGGCCTGTCGCTGTTCACCGTGCAGCAGATCGTCACCGCGCACGGCGGCCGCGCGCGCGCCCGCCGGCACGGCGAGCACGGCCTCGCCTTCGAGCTGGTCCTGCCGGGCGCGGCCGACGCTCGACCGTGACGTCGTCCGGCCGCCGGCGCGCGGGCGACTCCGGCCGATCCGTCGATGCGCGCCCCGCGGCCGCGCGGCGCGCGGCGGCGGCGTTCCCGCCATCGCATGGTCGCTGCCGACCGGCGCGTCGCAGCGCGCTCCTCCGTCCGACAGGCACCCGGCTCGGCGTGCCGATCTACGCCTCGAAGGGCGTCGCCCTCGGAGTGCCGGTGAAGGTCCTCGTAGCCGATCCAGATCCTGCCACCGCCGAGACCGTCCGCTCGGTCCTCGGCGGGCGGCTCCACGTCCTCGCGGTCGCCGACGGCCTGCGCGCGTTGCAGGTCCTGAACGAGGAGGAGGTCGCGGTGCTGCTCGCCGAGACCCGCCTCCCCGGGCTGACCGGGCTGGAGCTGCTGCGCCGCGGCCGCGCGCTGCGCCCCGAGCTGCAGGTCATCCTGCTCACCGCGTTCGGCACGGTCGAGGACGCGGTCGAGGCGATGCGCGCGGGCGCCGCGGACTTCAAGAGCAAGCCGTTCGCCGCCGACGAGCTCGCGCTCGCGATCGAGCGCGCGCTCGAGCGGCAGCGCCTGGTGAGCGAGAACCAGGCCCTGCGCTCGGCGCTCGACGACCGCCTGCGCATCGACAACATGGTCGCCACCGACCCGCGCATGCAGGAGATCTTCAAGGTGGTGAAGACCGTCGCCCAGGCGCGCACGACGGTGCTGATCACCGGCGAGTCGGGCACCGGCAAGACCCTGCTCG
Organism: Planctomycetota bacterium; assembly: GCA_035305285.1. GTDB lineage: Bacteria > Planctomycetota > UBA1135 > UBA1135 > UBA2386 > DATGPD01. The sequence continues at coordinate 1,616 of DATGPD010000223.1, read as the reverse complement.
CGCGCGCGATCCACAACCTTTCCGACCGGCGCCATGCGCCGTTCGTCGAGGTCAACTGCGGCGCGCTGCCGGAGACGTTGCTCGAGTCCGAGCTGTTCGGCCACGTCAAGGGCGCGTTCACCGGCGCGATCCGCGACCGGCCCGGCAAGTTCGAGGCGGCGAACGGAGGCACGATCTTCCTCGACGAGATCGGCACCTCCTCGCCCGGTTTCCAGGTCCGCCTGCTGCGCGTCCTGCAGGACCGCACGCTGGAGCGGGTCGGCGACAGCCAGACGATCCCGGTCGACGTGCGCGTGATCCTCGCGACCAACGTCGACCTGGAACGCGCGGTGCGCGAGGGCACGTTCCGCGAGGACCTCTACTACCGCATCCACGTCGTCACGCTGGAGATGCCGCCGCTGCGCGAGCGGCGCGCGGACGTGCCGTTCCTCGCCGAGCATTTCCTGCGGCGCTTCCGCGCCGAGACGGGCAAGCGCGTGCATGGCATCAACCGGGCGGCGATGGACCTGCTGGTCCACTACCATTGGCCAGGCAACGTGCGCCAGCTCGAGAACGTGATCGAGCGCGCCGTCGTGCTGTGCGAGGGCGAGGAGATCACCCCGGAAGACCTGCCGGCGGCGCTGCGCACGCCCGCCGGCGCGGTCGCGCCCGACCCGACGGCACTGGTCGGCGCCGGCGAGCACCTCCAGCCGCTGCGCAAGGCGCTGGAAGGGCCGGAGCGTCTCATCCTCACGCGTGCGCTGCAGCTCCACGGCGGCAACCGTGAGGCGACCGCGCGCGCGCTCGGCATCAATCGCAGCACGCTGTTCAACAAGCTGCGCAAGTTCGGCATCAAATGACCGCCGGCGCACAGCACCGGCGGCCCCGGCGGCGGGCGGGTGCGGCACCGACGCCGCATGCGCTATAAGCAGCGGCCCGCAATGGTGCGTCGCACCCTCCTCCTGTTCGTCGGCTTCGTCCTGCTGGTCCTGGCAGTGACGGTCGGCTATACCCTGCTCGGGCTGTCGGGGCCGCGCACCGCGATCGAGTCGGCCGAGGCCGCGGCGGCCGAAGGGCGGCACGCCGAGGCGGTGCGCCTGCTCGACATCGCCGAGCGCACGCTGACCGCGCGCGAGCAGAGCGACCTGTTGCCGGCGATCCTGCAGCTCCGCTTCCGCGCGCACCGCAAGCTCGGCAACGTGCCGGCCGCGCGGCGCGACCTGGAGGACCTGCTCGCGTTGCGCGGGCGCGCGGCGCGCGACTCCGCGCTGCTGGTCGCATACGCCGAGGTCCTGCTCGCCGCCGGCGAACCGGAAGAGGCGCTCGACGTGGTCACCGGTGCGCTGCCCGACGCGAGCGGCGCGGACCACGCGCGCCTGCTCGAGCTGGCCGGCGAAGCGCACCAGGCGCTCTACCAGCGCGGGATCTCCCGCCTGATGAAGAAGCTGGAGGAGAACCTGAGCGACGCCGCGCGGCAGCGTGCGGTCGCCTACCTCCGCACCGCGCTGTACCGCACGGCCGACGACCCCGTCGCGGTGCGCGCCCTGGCGATGCTGCGCGAGACGCTGCGCCGCTCCGCGGCGACGCCGATCGGCTACGCCGCCTTCGAGCGCGACATCGCCGACGTGCGCGCCGGG
>DATGPD010000222.1:0-2436 GCA_035305285.1 Planctomycetota bacterium | reverse complement strand
GGAATTGTACGATTTCATCCCGCCTGGCGTCACGCGGGCCGTTCATGGCGCCGGGACGCGCGTTCAGGCGAGAATCGCGGATTCCCCTGCATGGACCGATGCCGCATGCCCGCGAAGATCGCCACCCGACGTTCCCCCATCCACGGCAATGGCATGTTCGCCGTCGCGCCGATCCGCAAGGGCGAGCGCCTGATCGAGTACAAGGGCCAGCGACGCACCCACGAGGACGTGGACGCGGGCGAGACCGGGGACGTCGAGAGCGGCCACACCTTCCTGTTCACGCTCAACGACGAGTACGTGATCGACGCCAACCACGGCGGCAACAGCGCGCGCTGGATCAACCACAGCTGCGACCCGAACTGCGAGGCGGTGCTCGAGGAGGACGACGGGGACGATCGCCGCAGGGACCGCGTGTTCATCGAGGCGATCCGCGCCATCAGGCCGGGCGAGGAACTGACCTACGACTACGGCATCACGCTGGACGAGCCGCACACGCCGCGGCTGAAGAAGATCTGGGCCTGCCGCTGCGGCTCCGGGAACTGCACCGGGACGATGCTGAAGCCCAAGCGGCGCCGCAAGGGCTCGTGACTTTCGCCATTGGCCGGGCCGGCGGGGGGCGCGCACGCTGCGCGCACCCCGAGAGCCGGACCCGTCCATGCGCGCCAAGCCCCCGTTCGCCGTCCTCGTCGCGGCCGCCATCGCGCTGCCGGCCGGCACGGCGGCGGCCATCGAGGTGGACGGCGTCATCGCGCCGGGCGAGTGGGACGGCGCGCGGCACGTCACCGACTTCCGGCTGACCCAGCCGCTTACGCGCGCACCCGCGCCGTACCCGACGGAGGCCTGGATCCAAGCCACGCCCGACGGCCTCGCGATCGCGTTCCGCAACACCCAGCCCGCCGCCGTCCCGCGCACCCGCCAGCGCGTGCAGCGCGACCAGGGCGCGCACGCCGACCGCGTGAACCTCTACGTGGACTTCGACGGCGACGGGCGCACCGGCTACAACTTCACGCTGATGCTGTCGGGCAGCATCACCGACGCGACGATCACCAACGAGAACCAGTTCAACTCCGACTGGGACGGCGACTGGCTGCGCGCCACCAGCGAGGACGGCGACACCTGGTCGGCCGAGCTGCTGCTGCCCTGGCACATCGCGCCGATGCGCGAGGCCCGCGGCGACGTGCGCACGCTCGGCATCTCGCTCGACCGCGTGGTGGGCGTCACCGGCGAGCGCATGTCGTGGCCGGCCATCGGCTACAACGAGCAGCGCTTCCTGTCGGTGCTCGAGCCGGTGGAGGTGCCGCGCTTCAGCACCTCGCTGCTCGCCGTGACGCCGTACGTCGTCGGGTTGTCGGACCTGGTGGCCGGCGACACCGACTTCGACACCGGCGCGGACGTGTTCTGGAAGCCCAACGGGCAGTTCCAGCTCAGCGCGACGATCAATCCGGACTTCGGCCAGGTCGAGAGCGACAACCTGGTGGTCAACTTCAGCGCCATCGAGTCCTTCTTCAGCGACCGCCGTCCGTTCTTCACCGAGAACCAGGGATTCTTCGACGTGCCGTTCGGCGGCCTGGGCGGCGCCAACCGGCTGCTGTACACGCGGCGCGTCGGCGGGCCCGCGGACGACGGCAGCGGCAGCGGCGACGTCACCGCCGCGGCCAAGGTCAACGGCAGCTTCGGCGACCTGCACTACGGCCTGTTCACCGCCACCGAGGGCGACGCCGCGGGGCGCGACTTCCACGCCGTGCGGGTGGCCAGCGACGTCGGCGCGCACGCGCTCGGCGCCATGGTCACGCGCGTGGACCGGCCCTTCCTCGACCGCGAGGCGACGGTCTACGAGGCCGACCACCGCTGGGGCAACGACACCTGGAGCCTCCGCACCACGGCCGTCCTGTCGTCGGTGGAGCACGCCGGCGAAAAGGTGGACGACAGCGGCGTGCAGGTGCGCATCGACCGCGACCACGGCAACGGGTGGCGACAGCAGCTGTTCCTGCTGCACCTGGGCGACCGGCTGCAGCTCAACGACTTCGGTTTCCTCGAGCGCAACGACTACAACTACGCGCGCTACGACCTCGCGCGGCGCGTGACCGACCTGCCCGACGACTCGCCCTACGCGGCGCACGACTGGCACTTCGCGGTGTCGCGGCGCATGGACGATTCGGGCCTGCACATCGCCGACGCCTGGGCGGTGCAGCGCCAGAGCGAGCGCCGCGACGGCGGCAACCAGTTCTTCGAGGTCGGCGGCTGGTCGGCCGGCTACGACGACCTGCTCACCCGCGGCAACGGTCCGGTGCGGCTGCCGCCGCGCGTGATCCTGTTCGGCGAGCGCTCCCGCCCCCGCGGCGACGGCGACTGGTCGTTCTACGGCAACGTGCGCTACTTCGGCGAAGGGCTCGACGGCGGCAGGCACGGCGCGGTGATGGTCGACTTCGAGCCCAC